>VBAQ01000103.1:0-19680 GCA_005883765.1 Bacteroidota bacterium | reverse complement strand
GCGATATTGTTTATTTCCGTTGACAAAAGTTTGGTCCATGTTTAAGAATGACCCTTCAAGCTTATTTCTTAGGTCATTCATTCTCCGGGCGTCGGTGTCTGTTTCATTTACGCAGATTTCACAAGCCTTCCCAAAACCCACGATTCCAGGCACATTCAATGTGCCGCTTCTCATTCCCTTTTGGTGCCCGCCACCGTGTATTTGTGCTACCAGTTTAACTCTCGGATTTTTTCTGCGCACAAACAAGGCAGCCACTCCTTTTGGTCCATACATTTTATGTGCACTAAACGCCATGAGATCAATGCCGTCTTTATTCACGTCCACGGGAATTTTTCCAAGAGCCTGCGTCGCATCGGTAAAAACCAATACGCCTCTTTTTTTGGCGATTGCGCTGATTTCTTTCAATGGCATTATGGTTCCAATCTCATTGTTGGCATACATGATCGCAACCAGAATCGTGGTCGGCCGAAAGGAAGCTTCCAGTTCCTCCAGGTCGATCAGTCCATCTGGTTTCACTTTTAAATAAGTTACGTCCGCTCCTTGCTTTTCCAAATGCCTGCATGGATCCAAGACAGCCCTGTGTTCAATATTGCAGGTAATAATATGGTTTCCCTTGCCCCCATACATTTCAAAAACACCTTTCAACGCCAGGTTGTCGGATTCCGTTGCTCCCGAAGTAAATATAATTTCGCCCGGTTCGGCACCAATTAATTCTGCCACCCGTTCCCTGGCATAATTGACAGCCTCTTCAGCCTGCCATCCAAAAACATGGTTGCGGCTGGCAGCGTTGCCAAATTCTTTTGTAAAATAAGGCAACATGGCTTCCACCACCCGCGAATCACAGCGCGTCGTGGCATTATTATCCAAATAAATAGGAAGCGTTACCATGGCGTTAATAGAATATTTTCAATAATGCAAAATTACTTTAAATCCTTCTATGAAAAGGTTAATCCTGAAAGTCTAATTTTACTGATTATGAGTAAAAGAAATTTTTCCCCCGACAGGCTTTGCAATCCTGATATTGTCGATCTGCGATATGCTCCGCCCTGCGATCGCTTCTCGGGCGCTCATTGCCAGACCTATTGCGCGGTTGGTAATCCTTTAGAGCGGCGCTCAGGTTATTCTTCATTTTCAAGTTTTCAAATTGTCTCACCTTCACATTGTTCTCATGCAAAAGATTGAACACATCGGTATTGCGGTTAGATCGCTATCTGTCTCTATTCCGGTATTTGAAAAACTTTTGGACAGCAAATGCTATAAGACGGAACAGGTAGAGAGCGAAAAAGTAGACACGGCTTTTTTTCAGATGGGCGAGACAAAAATTGAATTGCTGGAGAGCATGGAAGACAACGGCGTTATTTCAAAATACATTGAAAAAAATGGCGAAGGCATTCATCACATTGCTTTTGAGGTTACAGATATTCAAAAAGAGATAGATCGATTAAAGAAAGATGGTTTCAGAGTGCTCAATGAGTCTCCCAAAAAAGGAGCAGATAATAAACTCGTTTGTTTTCTTCATCCAAGAAGCACGAATGGTGTTTTAATAGAACTTTGCCAATCGCTAACGTCGCCCTGAAGAAGGGTAGGTCGATGTAAAAATAAAAACCCGGTATAGACATACCGGGTTTTATCCTCAACGTCCAAAATATTTTTAGAGCAAGATTTCTTTGGAAAATTTCAGGTTTTGTCCGTCAGCTACTGTCACCACATAAATGCCCTTGATAGCATTTTGAGCACCTACAGTCACTTGTCCTACCGGTTCATTGAATTTTTCCCGGGAGATCGTTTGTCCATTCGAAGAAACTAAACGAACTACCACACTTCCTTTTACCTGTTCAGAAAAGTGCAGATAAATAAGATTAGATGGGCCTGCACTCACCGTGATTTCAGTATTCCCCGTTTCATTTTTCAATGCCCGAACCGGAGTGATGGCGTATTTGCCGTCAGCGTCTACCTCGCGAATGCGATAGTAAAACAGTTTGTGCGGAACATTTCTATCAACATAAGAATAAGAATGGGTATTTGTTGGAGCGGCCGTTGCCGTAATGTGGCTGATCGTGTTCCAGTCACTGGCGTTATCACTCCGCTGGAGTTCATAATAGCTATTATTCATTTCCTCAGCAGTCTCCCATTGCACGAGCACATCATTATTTTGACGGGCAATATCGAAACTTATAAATTTTACTGGCAATAAGAACCCGGAACTGAAACCAACAGGTGAAGCGCTTGTAGTTTGATTGGCGAATAGTGGACCGGATAACGTGCCATCAGTTCCAACGTACTTGTCGACCCCGCCAATTCTCAACGTTTCAGACGAACTCCCGGTACCATTTAAAGTCCCGCCGCTTAAAATTATCACCGTGCTACCGTTGTTTATCCAAAGCTTTCCACTTGAGAAGGTCAGAACGCCGTAGATTTTTACATATAAAAATTGAGTGCTAAGATTTTCGATATCAGTGATCGTTACCGTTTTGCCGGCACCGATGACTACGCTGTCCCCGTCCATTGGCAAGCGCCCTAAACTCCACGTCGAAACATTACTCCAATTGCCATTCCCCGGAACGGAATTGATGAGCGGATTTGCAAACGTAAAATGTACTGCAAGAAAGAGAACGCTAAGCGGGTAGAGCTTTTTCATGATTACGGATTCCTATTGTTTTTCTTTTAGGGTACCAGATCAAACCGGTATTGTTTGCTAAGTGTATCTTCTTACCGATTCGAAAGAGCGAGGGCAAAACTAATAGCAGTTTTTTTCTCTTGCAAGTGCTTTTACTGCTAATTTTTGCATCTCTGTGCCGAAAATCTACTTGTCCGTTATAGACCGTTGGTTTTAAACTTCCTAGATTCCGTTTGACTTTTGTCAAATTCGAGAAGATGGGAAGAAATGGTTCCACTTTCGTTCAAAAAAATCAGATCGCCAGGGGAAATTCCGATGTAAAGGTTGAGATTTTTGCGTAGTGAAAATATCATTGAAAGGGCACAAGGGTTTGGCCCGTGGTGTAAGATTTGAAGGCCTTATTCCGCTTCCTCAGAGTCCTTACCAATCCCAAGTTTCTCCACCGCGATTTGTGCCGCGATCTGGCTGGCATCTTTTTTATTAAAAGCGCGTCCTTCAGCCACCGCCTGACCGTCGACAACCGCAGCAATGGTAAAGAGTCTTCTCCCATTTTCAATATGTTCATGGATCGTTTCAAACTCCAACGCCTTCCCATTCTTATTTGCCCAGCCGTATAGCTTATTCTTGTGGTTAATTTCAAGAAGTTCGAGGTCTTCCATATACATGTGTGGCAAGATAATTCTTTCCGCAACCCATTTGCTTGCTTTCTTATACCCTTTGTCCAGGTATATGGCGCCGACCAATGCCTCTAATGTATTCCCAAAAATTTGGCTCACTTTTAATGAACTGTCAGATTTATTATAAAGAGTAATTTTTTTTAACCCCATTCTTAGAGCAATCTCATTTAACTGTTGGCGATTTACCATTTTGCTTCGCATCTCAGTCAAAAATCCTTCGCCTTTGTAAGGATAGCGCTTAAATAAATAATCGGCGACTAATGCACTTAAAATAGCATCGCCCAAATATTCAAGTCGTTCATTATTTTCATCGGCAGCTTCTCGGACAGAGCGATGAGTAAGCGAGGTCTTGTACAGGGAAATATTGCCAGGATTAAAGCCCAGTATATTTTTTAAATGCTTCTTGAAAGAATTACCCGATTCCTTTGGAAAAAACTGTTTGAAAATATCCACAAATCTTAAGCTACAAAATTTTTGACATTCACCCGAAAAAAATAAAATTAAAAAAATTATTCAACGGTCAGGAGTATTTTTTCATGATTACGCAGGCATTATGTCCGCCAAAGCCGAACGTATTACTTAAAGCCGCCCGTACTGTTCGCTGCTGTGATTTATTAAATGTAAAATTAAGTCGACTGTCCAGTTCAGGATCGTCAGTAAAATGATTAATGGTTGGAGGAACACAATCGTGTTTTACACTCATAACACAAGCCATTGCCTCAATAACACCGGCTGCACCGAGGCAATGCCCGGTCATTGACTTTGTGGAGCTTATATTTAAATTGTAAACGTGGTCGCCAAATACATCGACAATGGCCTTTACTTCCGCAACATCTCCAAGCGGTGTTGAAGTTCCGTGCGTGTTAATGTAATCGATATCCCCCGGAGTCATCTGCGAGTCCTCGAGAGCCTCAAGCATAACATTTTTTGCTCCCAATCCTTCGGGATGCGGAGCCGTAATGTGATGAGCATCGGCCGTGGCCCCGGCACCAGCAATTTCACAATAAATTTTAACCCCTCTCTTCTCCGCGTGATCCAATGCTTCTAATACTAATACCCCTGCCGCTTCACCCATTACAAATCCATCACGATCTTTGTCATAAGGACGACTCGCCGTTTTTGGCTCATCATTTCTTTCGCTCAACGCTTTCATTGCGTTGAAACCTCCTACGCCCGCTTCACTGATTACACTTTCGGTACCCCCTGCCAAAATAATATCAGCTTTTCCCAGGCGAATCAAATTATATGCTTCCATGATCGCATTTGTTGAGGAAGCGCAGGCACTTACTACCGCAAAGTTTGGTCCTCTGAAACCATGACGCATGGATATTTGCCCGGCTGCAATATCAAGGATCATTTTTGGAATAAAAAAAGGATTAAATCGCGGAGTGCCGTCGCCTTGTGCAAAATTCATCATTTCGTCCTGGAAGGTAACAATGCCTCCAATGCCACTTGCAACAATAATCCCCACTCTGTCGGTGTTCGTGGTATCCTTTGAAATGTTGGCATCGGCAACTGCCTGGTCGCTTGCAACGAGTGCAATTTGGCTAAAGCGATCGATTTTTCTTGCTTCTTTGCGTTCCAGGAAATTAGTCGGTTCAAAGCCTTTTATTTCACAAGCAAAACGTGTCTTAAATTTTGACGCATCAAAAAGAGTGATCATGTCAGCACCTGACACGCCATTTATTAATCCATTCCAGTAATCATTTACCGTGTTTCCCAAAGGGGTAAGAGCTCCCATTCCAGTTACCACTACCCGTTTTAATTCCATAGTATCAGATGCATTTAATTAAAGGTACTACTTCGTAAAAAGTAAATTAAACAGTATCGCTTTTTTGCTAAGCTCAAACCAGAAGTAAAACCGCCTTCGCTGTAATTATAACAGTCAGAAGGCGGAGTAGTTTATTCCTGAGAACTCCGGCAACCCGGAACTTTCAGGTATTACTTGGCATGCTCATCCAGGTAAGCAACAGCCTGGCCAACTGTAGTGATTGTTTCAGCCTGCTCATCAGGAATGGAGATGTTGAATTCTTTTTCGAATTCCATGATCAGTTCAACGGTGTCTAATGAATCTGCTCCTAAGTCATTGGTAAAAGAAGCTTCATTGGTAACTTCTGCTTCGTCAACACCTAATTTGTCTACGATGATCTTTTTAACCCTAGATGCAATGTCTGACATGTCGTAAAGTTTTATTATTGGCTGCAAAAATATACTTTTTGAATTAATCACCACATGCATCCAAGTTTTTTCCTGAACATGTTTTTGAACCGCTTCTTGACTGGAACTAATAATTCCCTTGTTAAATAAACATTACTAACGGTTGGCAGTGTAAACGGATATTTGTAAATTGAAAACGCTCAAATCAAAAAACAAGAATGGCTCTTAAGATAATAGATCATGGAACAAAAGAATACCAGCAAATGGTAAAGTTGCGGGATGATATTTTGCGCAAGCCACTTGGATTAAGTTTCAGCCCGGAGGAATTAGAAAATGAAAAAAGTAATTTGATGATTGGAGCCTTCGAAGATGGCAACATTCTCGGTTGCGCTATGCTTGTCGAAGAAAATTCAAGGGTCGTTAAATTACGACAAATGGCGGTTCTCAACGCGCTGCAAGGTAAAGGAATTGGCCGGGCGCTGATGCAATTTGCAGAAAACCTCGCAAGGGATCATGGCTACAGAGTTTTAACAATGCACGCACGCAAAAACGCGGTTGGCTTTTATGAGAAAATGGGATATACAGTGAAGGGTGATGAGTTTATGGAGGTATCCATTCCCCACTATGAAATGGAAAAACAGTTGTAATTCTACTTCTTGTAATCGACTACGTTAATTCTTTTTCTGCAAAATTTGTATTCAATTTCATCATTACTGCTCACTATCACCAATCGGTTCACACAATAATCCTCGATCAGTTTATGATAAAGTTCAATTCCCGTAACGTCGAGATTCGTGCAGGGTTCATCTAGTAACAATATTGGCGTGTCAGAAAAAAAAGCTTGGGCTAATTTCACTCTTTGCTTCATTCCGCTTGAATAATAACGAATTTGTTTTCTGACCGCCTCACTTAATCCCACACTGGCAATAATACAATCGATGCTTAGCGATGCTAAGAATGGTTTGAAATGATGATGAAAACCGAGAAATTCTTTTATAGTCATTTCTTCAACGACTTCAAGATAAGGAGCACAAATGGAAACATGATTATACACTTCATCATTTGGCAATTGACGATTGCGAATCGACCATTCGCATGTTCCCTCGCTGGCCTGCATCGCTCCACTAAGCACTTGTAACAATGTACTCTTACCTGAACCATTGGGTCCGACAATTGCGTAGGAATTACCTTCTTCAAATGTATACGTAAGGTGGCGAAAGATCCAGTCCCGGTTAAAGCGTTTGCCGGCATCAGTCAACGATACCTTCATCGCCGTTGGTTTTTGAAAAGCGTTTTATAATTCCGCGTTGTGAAGCTCTGATAAATTGAACTATTTCATCACGTTCATCCGTCGCCGGAAATTCTTCTTCGAGATATTCGACAGCTTGTGAAATATTCAAACCTTTTCCGTAGATCACCCGGTAGATTTCAAGAATATGATTGATTTTTTCAACGGTAAATCCTCTTCGTTTCATGCCGATGGAATTAACACCGGCATATGAAAGCGGATGACGAGCGGCTTTTATGTATGGCGGAACATCTTTTCCAACTAACGAACCGCCACTCAACATGGAGTGCGAGCCGATATTTACAAATTGGTGTATAGCACACATGCCTCCCAATATGGCCCAATCTCCGATGGTTACATGGCCGGCCACTTGCGTGTTATTGCTCATAATGCAGTTGTCGCCCACAATGCAATCATGCGCGAGGTGGCAATATGCCATCAACAGACAATTGCTTCCAATAACAGTCTTCTCTCTAACTCTTGTCCCCCGGTTGACGGTCACATATTCACGAATTGTTGTGTTATCACCGATGCAAACTGTAGAATATTCACCCTGAAACTTTAGATCTTGCGGGATCGCTGCAATAACTGAGCCCGGGAAAATGCGGCAATTCCTTCCAATGTGAGCGCCTTCCATGATGGTGACATTGGACCCGATCCATGTTCCCTCGCCAATTTCCACATCCTGATGAATAACAGTGAATGGATCAACCTTTACATTCGTCGCCAGCCTCGCATTCGGATGTATATAAGTATGTGGATGAATCATGAGGTCGTTTACAAAAATGTCACGTTATAAAACGTGACGTGCAAAAATAGGCGAAATAGCTAATTGCCGTTCGGTTTTTTTATTGTGTCACTTGGTCCTGTATTTCTGTTAAGCTAATCATTACAGTTAACATGTCGGGGTTGTGATCACGACAACTCGGACAGCTCGGACTCAAATTGTCGATGACACAATCATGACCTTGCTTACAAGGAATATTCATCGTTGCCACGTAAATTTGCTCTTTAATGCATCAACCACCTGATATATTGGCTCTGGCTTACAAGCAAGCTCCCATGATGGAGCATTTGCATTTATTGCATGAAAGAGAAAGACAGATTCCTGGCTCGGTTAATTATACTATCAACAGATATCATCGAAATAATCAATGGAACATAGAAGATACGGGCATGATGGTATACCATTATGAAAGAAGCAAGCCCAGGGAAAGTTATCTTGAGTTAAAATTTTGTTTAACCGGAAATGTATATTGCCGGCAAAAAGATATTGAGTGCGACATGTGCAAGTTCAACGCATCCGCAACTTGCGCAGAGAGAGTGGAGAGTGTTGACGTCATGAGTTTTAAATTTTCGCCGGTGCATCTCTCGCAGTTTGTCAAGCCGCGGAAAATAAACGACACGCTTACTGAAGACATTTTGAATTTCAGACACAGCTCGTCATTCACTAAAATTCTTCCGCTATGCGGCAAAACAAGGTTGGTGATTGAGGCATTGCTGAATCATAGCTATACCGAGAGCCTGGAGAACATTTATATTAATGCGCAGACGCAAATGTTGCTGCTTTATAGCCTCGACTGTATGGTGGGTGAGAAAGAACTTGATGTGATCAATTGCAAGTTCCTGGCGAATGAGGCTGACCGCGAAAAAATTTCAAAGGCAAGGGAGATCTTGATTGAACACATCGGCGAACCAATCACCATTAAAGAGCTCAGCCGCAAAGTTGCGATTAATGAATGCTATCTAAAAAAAGGATTCAAGGAGATGTTTGGCACCACTATTTTCGACTTCTATCAGGGACAAAGAATGGAACACGCCCGTTACCTGCTCTACGAAAAAGGATTGAGCGTTACCGATGTTTCTGTAATGCTTGGGTATTCCTCTATTTCGCATTTTTCCACTGCATTTAAAAAGCACACAGGTTTGAAGCCTTGCGAACTACTGTTGCGCTGATATTTCATCCAGGCTTTCTTTAGCGGCATCCACCGTGTAGTCAATATCTTCCTTGCTTAGTGCATTGCAAACAAACCAGCTTTCGAAAGCTGAAGGCGGAAGATAAATCCCTTTGTTTAGCATGGCATGGAAGAATTTACTAAATGTCTGCGTGTTCGAGGAGGCAGAGGTAGCAAAATCAATGACTGGTTGGTCACTAAAATGAATACTGATCATGGAACCTGCCTGGTTGATGACATAAGGCAGGCCGCTTCCCTTCAACACCTTGTTCAGGCCATTGTACAAATAATTCGTTTTGTCTTCCAATTCGGTATAAATAGAAGGATTTTGTTGCAGGGCTTTTAGAAAAGTATAACCAGCTATCATAGCAATTGGATTGCCACTCAATGTTCCTGCCTGGTAGACATTTCCGAGCGGTGCTATTTGTTGCATGATTTCCTTCTTTCCACCAAATGCACCCACTGGCATTCCACCACCAATTACTTTTCCATAAGTGACGAGATCAGCATTTATTTTGAATCGCTCCTGTGCTCCGCCCTGGGCCAGGCGAAATCCTGTCATTACTTCATCAAAGATCAAAACAATGTTTTCTTTATCACAAATTTCTCTCAAGCCTTCAAGATAACCAGGTAATGGCGGGATGCAACCCATATTTCCTGCGACCGGCTCAATGATGATCGCGGCTATTTCATTTTCATTTTCACTTACCAATTTTGCAACTGCAGGAAGATTGTTATAAGGTGCAGTTAATGTATCACAGGCAACGCCGCCTGTTACTCCTGGTACCGTTTGAATGTTGAAAGTGGCCAAACCGCTTCCAGCCTTTACTAAAAAAGCATCGGCATGACCATGGTAACATCCCTCGAATTTGATGAATTTATTTTTTCTTGTGAACCCTCTCGCTAAACGGAGAGCACTCATGCAGGCTTCGGTGCCACTGTTCACCATTCTAATTAAATCAACGTTGGGCGTCATGCTTTTGATCAACTCAGCCATTTCTATTTCCAATTCTGTAGGAGTTCCAAATGAAGTTGAGTCCAAAACTTTTTCTTTGATTGCCTTCGTCAGTGGTTCGTAGGCATGCCCCAGGATCATCGGTCCCCACGAGTTGATGTAATCGATGTAACGGTTACCATCTTCATCGTACAGGTAAGCTCCTTTCGCTTTTTGAATAAATATTGGTGTGCCTCCAACGCTTTTGAATGCTCTAACCGGCGAGTTAACTCCGCCAGGAATAGATCGCTGTGCCCTTGTGAATAATTCTTCGCTTTTCTGATACATAGATGAGTGATGAGTAGCTAACTCATCCAATTAACCGACTCAATTGTTTAAAAGTTCTTAATACCAGATCGCCTAAATTTTGCAATTGATCAAGCGAACAATACCTGAGTTCAACAGTTTTGTGTGAGCAAGTTGTAAGAACATAGAATAAGCATTTAAGATTTAATAATGGTTTGCTTGCTCAATTTATTAAATCCATTAAGAACGACACTCATTACTGATCACTCATCACTCATTCGATCAATCTCACCGCGTCTTTTGCAAAATATGTGGCTATCAAATCTGCCCCCGCCCTTTTTATTGCTGTCAGCGTTTCAAGGATTGCTTTGTCTTCATCTAACCAGCCCATTTTTGCAGCTGCTTTTATCATGGCGTACTCTCCGCTAATGTTGTAGGCACTGACGGGAACATGTACCGCATTTTTCACTTCGCGAATAATGTCCAGATAAGCCAGTGCAGGTTTTACCATTACAATATCGGCGCCCTCTTCCACATCCATGATCGTTTCTTTAATTGCTTCAATGCGATTGGAGTAATCCATTTGATAGGTTTTCTTATCTCCAAAGCCCGGGGCCGAATCCAGCGCGTCACGAAAGGGTCCGTAAAAACAAGATGCGTACTTAGCACTGTAACTCATGATGCCGGTTTTTGTGAAGCCATTTGCTTCAAGAGCTTTCCTGATGGCGCCGATGCGGCCATCCATCATATCGCTGGGAGCGACAAAGTCTGCTCCAGCCTGCGCATGGCTCACACTCATTTGCGCCAGCACGTCAACAGTCGCATCGTTCACGATTTGGTCTCCATCAACAATGCCATCATGACCATAAGAAGAAAAGGGATCAAGAGCTATATCGGTCATCACGATCATTTCTGGCACGGCGTCTTTAATTGCTTTGATGCTCCTTTGCATTAACCCATTTGGATTTAACGCCTCTGCCCCTTTGTTATCCTTGAGTTCATCCTTGCACTTTATGAATAACAAAACAGATTTCAATCCCATACTCCGCAGCTCTTTCGCTTCCTTCACCGTTACATCGAGACTGTTGCGATAATAGCCAGGCATCGAAGGAATTTCTGTCCTTAAATTTTCACCTTCATCTATAAAAAGCGGAATGATAAAATCGTTTGGTGTTAAATGGGTCTCTGATATCAATGATCGAACAGCCTGGGACTGTCTTAAAATTCTGTTTCGTCGCTGTAAGTACATTTTGCCCTCCTAAATCCTCCCTGAAGGGAGGACTTTAATTAGAGTTTTAATTAGAGAAATGCATGTCATTTTTAGTTCTTCTCACAACGCCCCTTTAGAGGATTCGGTTACCCAATCTTTGGGATACAAACAAACCTGTAATAATTTATCTTCTTCGCTTCCCGGCTCTGGCTGATAATTATATTCAAATCTAACCGTGGGGGGTAGGCTCATCAGAATACTTTCAATTCTACCACCCGTTTTTAGTCCAAATAAAGTTCCGCGGTCGTGAATCAAATTAAACTCCACATACCTTCCTCTTCTTATTTCCTGCCAGTGTTTGTCGGCTTTTGTGTACGAAAGACTTTTTCTTTTTTCGACAATCGGCAAATATGCGGGGATAAAGGCATTGCCGCAACTCCTTCCAAAATTCATCCAAAAAGCCCCATCCCGACTTTCCCCAACGCGGAAGGCCATCGCTCCCCAGTCCTCGCTTGGCGGAGCATCCATCTTACTCTGGGCATTTTGCTTGGAGGGATGTGCGTTGGGTTCTCCCCCCTTGGGGGAGTCAGAGGGGGCTGTTCTCTCCTGGTCATAAAATATCCCACCGATGCCTCTTCGTTCGTTATTGCGGTGCTTGTTTACAAAATAGTCATCACACTGTTTCTTGAATTTTGAATACAATGACGGGTCAAAATCATCACAAACATTTTTATAAGTTTGATGAAAATGCCTGGCATCGTCTTCAAACAAATAATAAGGTGTCAGATCAGTTCCACCGCCAAACCACCTGTCTATAAGCGTGTCTGCTTCATTATATATTTCGAACATGCGGTAATTGCAATGAACTGTGGGCACAAAAGGATTGAAGGGATGAATGACCAGGCTCAGACCGGCGGCAAACCATTTATAAGGCTGATCCGCTGCCTCAGTGAAAGCAGCTGGAGAAATATTCAATTGGGTGCGCATCTTATCAGTCACTTGTCCATAAACAACCGATGTATTTACACCGCCTTTTTCGAATACATTGCCATTCGTAATGATTCGTGTTAGCCCGCCCCCACCATCGGCATCCTCTCTTTTCCATGCGTCTTCCGCAAACAAAGCTTTGCCATCGATCTCTTCAATTGCCTTGCAAATTTTATTCTGCAAACCGTAAATGAAGTCTGTCCATTCAGCTTTTACCTCTCTTGTTTCTGTTTTGTGAAGCATTTTAAGAATCAAAATGAAATATAGAAATGTGACTAAACATTTTGGACCGATGATTTTTCCTTTTTTACTCCGTCATATTCTTTTACCGTATCCACAAATGCCCTGGCGTGATCTACCGGTACATTTGGCAAAATGCCATGTCCCAGGTTCGCAATGTGTCGCTGGCCGCCAAAATCATCAAGCATTTTACTTACTTCTTTTTTTAAGACTCGGATCGGCAATAACAATTTTGCAGGATCAAGATTTCCCTGGAGGGTAATTTTATCGCCCGCTAATTGCCTTGCCATTTGTGGGGTGATGCACCAATCAATACCCAATCCATGTGCCCCGGTGTCTGACATATTTTTCAATGAATGCCAGGCGCCTTTTGCAAAAACAATCGTCAGCACGTCCCCTTTTAGAGCATTCACGATCTGCCTGATGTATTTCAATGAAATATGTTCAAAATCATCATGACCTAATAATCCGCCCCAGGAATCAAAAATTTGAATTACATCGGCGCCAGACCTCGCCTGTTCCTTTAAATACGCAATGGTCGTATCAGTGATCATCTGCAATAGTCGATGGGCCATGACAGGTTGAGTGTAACAAAACGCCTTTGCTTCGCCAAACGTTTTTGATCCTTTGCCCTGCACCATGTAGCACAAGATCGTCCAGGGTCCGCCAGCAAATCCGATCAGCGGGACCCTGCCATTCAATTCTTTTTTTACCAGTTTGATCGCATCAAAAACAAATTGCAACGTTTCATGCACATCAGGAACTCTGATGCGACGGAGATCTTCTGAATTTTTAATTGGGTCAGGAAGGACCGGCCCTTTTGATTCTACCAATTCTACTTCTAATCCCATTGCCTGTGGCACAACCAAAATATCAGAAAATAAAATGGCAGCATCGACACCAATAATATCCACCGGCTGCATTGTGATCTCGCAAGCCAGTTCCCGGTGTCTGACACCGTTCAAAGAAATTATACTTCTCACGCAGAGCCATATATTCCGGTAAATATCTTCCCGCTTGTCGCATCATCCACACGGGCGGTCGTTCGACTGTCTCGCCGCGGAGAACTCGTAACAATAGATCATTTTTTAACTGGCTCATGTTTGTGATTGGCGATTCGTGAATTGTCAATGGTGAATTGAACGGGTTTCAAAATAACTGATCACCTTTTCAAGAAATTTTCTCTTATCCGGCTCTTCACTAATCACTATTTTATTCTCAGAAAAATTTTTTATTTCGTTTGCCGTGGTTTTGCCAATTGCAAACAAAACCGTTTGGCCATTTGGTTTATTCTTCTGAAAGAAACTTTTTACCGCACTCGGACTAAAAAATAAAATGCCGTTATATTTCTTTTCAACTTTCTGCGGAATGGCTGCCGTGTGGTAAACCGTGATCTCATTTACTTCAACGCCATGCTCGTGTAACAGGTCAGGCAATTCATCTCTGCGCTTATCGCCACAAAAGAAAATTACTTCGTCTGCGCCACTTTCCACGATCGTTTTTGCCAGCGCTGATGCATTTTCGGCGATACCAGATACCAGATGTTTCCCAAAATTTTTCTCTACCGCCTGACGAGTGGCATGACCTATGCAGAATATCTCCCACCCAGGACGATGACCCTTAAGCTCCTCCGCTACTGCTTCCACAGCCTTTACACTTGTAAAAACAACAGCGGTAGTGAGCATCAATGCCTGTTCAATTTCCTGTTGAACCTCTACCGATTGGATAACTTGAGTTTCTATGAAGGAAATTGTATCAATAACTACCCCTTTCAACCCTGCTTGTTCTACTAGCTCGGCATTGAGTTTCCCGGTAGATAGTATTGAGACACTATTTTGCATGGCGAATTTTCTCAGCCACTGCTTTGCCGCCCTCATCTAATATTTTTTCCGCTGCTGTTTTTCCGAGTTCAGCAGCCTGTGCTCTATCAACTAAAAACGACGTTTCCGTTTTTTCCTTTCCATCAGGCGACAACATGTTGCCATTAAAATGAACCTTGTCTTTTTTTATTTGGGCTAATGCACTGATAGGAGTTGAGCAACCGCCTAACAACCCCTTTAAAAAATCTCTTTCAATTTTCGTGCACAAGGCTGTATCAGTATCATCGAAATTCTTACAAGCGTCTAATGAAAATTGATCATCGTCTCTGCATACCACCATAATGGCGCCTTGTGCAGGTGCAGGTAGCATCCAGTCGAGCTCAATTGAATTTTCAGGACGAAGACCGAGTCTCTCTAACCCTGCAGCAGCGAAGATCGCACCATGCCAGGCGCTTTCCTTCAACTTGCACAATCGGCTGTTGACATTGCCTCGCAGATTTTCAGTTTTATCCACTGGGTATCTGTTCAGCCATTGCGCAATGCGACGAATGGAACTTGTGGCAATGACTACCTCCTGTGGTTGTCCCGGCCTTTCAGAAATTCGTGAAACGATAGATACTCTTTGTTGGTTGTTAAGATCAGGATGAGGCACAAATATATCTTTGTACGAACCTCTTTTCAACACTGCTGCCTGTTGGATTCCTTCCGCTAATTGCACGGGCACATCTTTCATGGAATGAACAGCAATATCGATCCGATCATTGAGTAACGCAGCGTCAAGACTTCTTGTAAAAATTCCCTGGACACCAATTTCGTAAAGAGGTGTCACCAGGTCGATGTCTCCTTCACTCTTTATCGTAACCAATTCGCTGTCGAATCCGTTCCCGGCTAATAACTGTTTTACCTGTGTTGATTGCCAAATGGCCAATTGACTTTCCCTTGTCCCGATCCGGATAATTCTTCCCATTATCATTAGTTAGTACCCGTTGCAATAAATTCATTGATGGCTTCAATGTAATGACAACCTTTTTGGTTTTGTTCCTTCATTTTAAAAGCCATGCCATTGATTACCCGTTGAATTTTCTCTTCGGTATGGGCGGAGTTATTATATAAAGGTATAAATAATGGGTTCTTATGAATTTCCTTCAATTTTGTTTTTACGGCCTTAAGCACCGGCACATGCTTCCTCATCTCATACCATTGCAGAAACTCTGCCATGTGCTGCGCAATGATAACCTGGGCCTTTGGAACTTCAGCCTGCCGTTTGGCGAGCGTTTCATCTTTCAACTTCGATAACTCATCCACATTGATCAAAGTGACGTGGGCCAGGTGCTGCGCAGCAGATTCCACGTTATACGGAATGGAAAGATCAAGGATCAGTTTGTCGGTTTGTCCCTCGAGGTGAGAAAAAAGAATCGTTGGCTCTGTTGAGTCAGTTGCCACGAGGATGATATCAGACTGCGAGATATAATTCGATAATTCAGTAAGAGGAGCATATTTTAAATCCAACTCCATTGCTAGTTCCGCGGCCTTTTCTACTGTGCGATTGATTAATGTAATGTTCCTGGTTTTAAGATAGTGTACCAGGTTTTTGCAGGTCGTTTTCCCGATTTTTCCCGTACCGAGCAAAAGAATTTTTTTGTCAGCAATATTCAGGACATGTTCGCGAATATATTGAACTGCCGCAAAGGAAACCGAAACGGTGCCGCCGCTTAACTCTGTTTGATTTTTAATCGCCTTTGATGATTGAAGTACCGTATTCACGAGTCTCTCGAGCAAGATATTTACGCATCCACGCTCCTTTGCAAATTTCACCGCGGCCTTAATCTGTCCCACAATTTCATAATCACCCAGGATCTGTGAATCAAGTCCTGCTGCTACGTAAAACAAATGTTCAACAGCTTCGTGACCATTTTTTATGTACGCCAGTTCGCGAAAAATTTCTTTAGTTCCTGCGGTCTGCGCACAAAGCAGATCTATCAGCTGTGATACGTCCTCGGCAAATCCGTAAATTTCTGTACGATTGCAGGTCGAAAGAACAAACACCTCATTCAATCCATCGGCCAATGCACCCTTCAAAATACTAACAGATTGCTCGTTTTGAATAGCAAACTGCCCTCGGGTGCCGGCATCGCTTTTTTTGTAGTTAATTCCCGCGATCCAAAACTTTGATATGTCCTTTAAATTACTCGTCAGCATTTTACGGTGGTATATCGCACACAAAAATAATTTTGGTGGCTTCAACCACCTAAAAACTATGTCATTTCAGTGTCATTTTAAAATATGATTGTCATCAAGTGTGGTCATAAGCCGTATCAACCGTAGGATTTCGATAGTAAACCGTTGGAGTTTTTTTTTAAAGAATGAAAAAAATAGAAGCTCAACCCTTCATATAATTAGATTTGCAAGCCAATTTTAGAATCACCATTGATGAAGCGGGGAATTATTTTAATGAATCTTGGATCTCCAGACTCTACCGAGGTAAAAGATGTAAGGAGATACCTGAAGGAATTTCTAATGGACGAACGAGTGATCGACTATCCGTATTTATTTCGGTTGCTATTGGTAAAAGGAATTATCGTTCCGTTCAGAGCCGCTAAATCTGCCGAAGCCTATAGCTCGATCTGGACAAACCAGGGTTCTCCGTTAGTTGTGCTGACCAGGCAACTGCAACAGAGCGTACAAACCCGGCTCGCCGAACCGGTAGAAATCGCGATGCGATATGGTCATCCCACACCAACTGCAGCCTACCAGGCATTAGTAACAAAAAATCCGGGGATGGAAGAGGTCATATTGGTGCCACTGTATCCCCACTACGCCATGAGCAGTTATGAGACGGCCGTGGAGTACATGAAAGAGATCCACAAAAAAAACAACTATTCATTCAGGCTTGTAACAATTAAACCTTTTTACAACAATCGAGCATACATTCAGGCACTAGCAGAGAGTATCAAGCCTTACTTACAACACGATTTTGACAAACTTCTTTTCAGCTATCACGGAGTCCCGGAGCGACACATTATAAAAGGAGACGTCACAGGCAATCATTGCTTAAAACAAGCAGATTGTTGCGAAATCGCTTCCGCTGCTCATCAATATTGTTATCGGCATCAGTGTATCCGAACAACTACGCTTGTTACTGATTCACTCGGGCTTCCAAAGCAAAAGTATCAATTGTCATTTCAATCACGGTTGGGACGCGATAAATGGTTGACTCCATACACTGCCCAGCGGTTGGGTGAACTGCCGAAAGAAGGAGTAAAAAAAATCCTGGTTGCCTGCCCGGCATTTGTGAGTGATTGCCTGGAAACCCTGGAAGAAATTGCGCAACAAGGTCGAGAAATTTTTTTGCACGCAGGAGGTGAGTCCTTTACGATGATACCTTGTCTGAATACACAGACGCTGTGGGTCAAGACCATTGCAAAATGGATCACAGAATACGCAGCAGGAAGTACAGAAATGGTCCTCTAATTCAAAAAATTAAAAACTCAAAATGGAAAATCGTACGTACAGGATTTTTAGTTTTGAATTTTGACTTTCATATTCTCCGCATGTATCAATATCTCAAAGCCATTCATATCATTTTTGTCGTTACCTGGTTTGCCGGCATATTTTATATGCCCCGCTTTTTCATATACAACACGGAGGCCGGAGAAAAACCTGATATTGAAAAAAACATTTTGAGAAAGCAGTTCGCAATTATGATGAGACGTTTGTGGATCGGAATTACCTGGCCATCTGCGATACTCACTTTAATTTTCGGGCCCGTTGTAATGGGCTATGGCCATTGGGAAAAAACAATTTTTGAGCCAGCTGGCAGGTGGCTGTTGATTAAACTGATCTTCGTAATATTTCTCTATTTCTATTTTATATCGCTGCATCGAATTTATAAACAGCAGTTGCGCGGGATATTTAAGTACACTTCGCAGCAATTAAGGATCTTGAATGAAGTGGCAACTATTTTTCTTGTTGCTATTGTAATGCTGGCTGTGGTAAAAGACAGCATGAGTCTCATTTGGGGCCTGATCGGCTTGCTGGGCCTTGCGATCATACTCCTGAGTGCGGTCACGATCTATAAGATAATGCGAGAAAGAAAATGATAAGACAGACTGGCGCATTGTATTTTCACCACCCATCGTCAAACATCATTTACGGGTTGCGTAAACGGTTTTTCTGAATCCGTAACTATTTCTTCCGTTGGGTATTGATTTTTGCACCACTCAAACATTATGAAAAAATTATTTGTTGCTACCGGACTAGTTTTATTCATCAGCGCTTCGACAAATGCACAGGATCGTTTTTTCGCAAGAACGTATACAACCAACGTATTACCGAAGGATGCCGTTGACTTTGAATTTTGGCATACTTCGAGGTTTGGCCACCTGGATCAATTTTACCATGCGCAAGATCAACGCATGGAGATTGAGGTTGGCCTGGGCAATAACTGGCAAACTGCCTTTTATTTTAATCGCTATCAAACACGTTTTAGTGACTCAAGTCAGGGCACCACAACCTCAAATGAAATAGGTTTTAGCAATGAATGGAAATGGAGGGTAAGCGGTCCTTCCAGAAAAATTGGCATTGCCCTGTATGGCGAATGGGGCATCAAAGGAGGCGACGAACTGGAACTCGAATCAAAATTAATTCTCGACAGAAATTTTGGTAAGAATCTCCTTGCATTGAATGGGGTCATTGAATATGAAAAAGAATTTGAATGGAAAAATGGCAAGTTGGAAAGTGCTGACTGGGACGCGCCTGTTGAATTTGACCTTGCCTACATGTATAACATCAGACCTTCCTTTGGCCTTGGTTTTGAACTTCGCAATCAAAACGAAATTTCAAAAGACGAAGGTTGGGAGCACTCAGTAATTTTCGGTGGACCGACGATAAACTTCCGCGGCAATGGTTGGTTCGTGATTGCAAACTACCTTCCACAATGGGTAAACATTCACAGAACATCCGTGGCACCGAGCAGTAAAGTTTTGGATAAGCAGGAACGGACGGAGGTAAGAATTTTACTTGGTATTAGCCTAAAATAACGCGGCGCGTAAGCTTTGTTCTTTCATTGAACTTACTTCGACAGCCCCTAAGATTACGAGAGTGTATTCTTTCAACCCTTGCAATTGTTATCATTTTCTTAAGCGATTTCTCCACCGAGATTCTCTTTTTCTCCTTGTCGGGCGGCGGTTTTCCCTTAACTTCGCAGACTTTTCAAAAAGGCTATGAGCGTTAAGTATAAAGAGTTTTCACAATTGCATTTGCCTTCCATCGAAAAAGAGGTCCTTGATTCATGGAATGCAAACCAGGCTTTTGAAAAAAGTGTAGAATTACGAGAAGGAGCCATACCTTTTGTTTTTTATGAAGGTCCACCCAGCGCCAATGGAATGCCCGGCATTCATCACGTCATCTCCCGAACATTAAAGGACCTGGTTTGCCGGTACAAAACTATGAAGGGTTTCCAGGTAAAGCGCAAAGGCGGCTGGGATACA
>VBAQ01000214.1 GCA_005883765.1 Bacteroidota bacterium | reverse complement strand
CGGGATTGTTTAACGATGGAAAATACTTTGATGTATTTACCGAATATGCAAAAGTTGATACTGAAGATTTATTGATCCGTGTGACTGTACATAATCGCGGCAATGAAGCCGCATACATCTCCCTGCTGCCAACACTATGGTTCCGTAACCTATGGAGTTTTGGAATGATGAATGAAAAGCCCGCAATGTATTTAAAAGAAGGTGGAAATGATTTCGGGCTGCTTAAAGTTGATCATTACTGGACTGGCGATTATCATTTTTACTTTGAAAAACCATCGCGTACCCTGTTTACAGAGAATGAAACTAATACGGAAAGATTGTATGGCCAACCGAATAGATCCCCGTATGTAAAAGATGCTTTTCACACTGCAGTGCAGCAACAACGATTTGACTGGCTTGAAGAAAAAAAGGAGGGAACCAAGTTTGCACCCATGTATGAATTTACCATTGCCGCGCAATCATCCATAACAGTTAAGCTACGATTAAGTAAGCATTCATTACAACAACCTTTTGTTGCATTCGATTCTGTGTTCGAGAATCGTATCCATGAAGCCGATGAATTTTACCAGGACATTACGGAAGCAAAAGACAAAGAGTTATTCAAGATTCAAAGGCAGGCATTTGCTGGCATGTTGTGGAGCAAACAATATTTTAATATTGATATCCCTCGATGGTTGAACGGCGATTCGGGACAACCGGCACCACCGGAAGCGAGAAAACATGGACGCAACCATCAATGGCATTCGCTGAATAATGAAGATATTATTTCTATGCCTGATAAATGGGAATATCCGTGGTATGCGGCATGGGATCTTGCTTTTCATTGTGCACCTCTTTCAATGGTTGATCCCCAGTTCGCAAAAGACCAGCTCATTTTGTTGTTGCGTGAATGGTATATGCATCCCAACGGGCAATTGCCTGCCTATGAGTGGGCATTTGGCGATGTAAACCCTCCGGTGCATGCATGGAGTTGCTTGCAGGTTTATAAAATTGATAAAGAAAAAACCGGTGAAGGCGATATTCACTTCTTAAAAAGAGTATTCCAGAAACTGTTGATCAATTTTACCTGGTGGGTGAATCGCAAGGACCATAAAGGAAATAATGTTTTTGAAGGTGGCTTTTTAGGATTGGATAACATTGGCGTATTTGATCGCAGCAGTGCAATTCCCGGGGGTGGAATTTTGGAGCAGGCTGATGGTACAAGCTGGATGGCGATGTATTGTCTGAACATGTTGGAAATGGCTCTGGAAATTTCCCAGTACGACAACAGTTATGAAGATGTGACAACAAAATTCTTTGAGCATTTTGTATATATCGCAGAGTCGCTCAATCGCATCGGAGAAGGGTGGACAGGTAGTTGGGATGACCACGAGGGATTTTTTTATGATGTGCTGGCCATGCCGGATGGAAGATATATTCCGCTGAAAGTACGTTCACTTGTTGGTTTGTCGACTTTGTTTGCCGTATTGGTCTTGAAAAAAGATTTATTGGAAAAACTTCCCGACTTTCATAAGCGGTTGAAATGGTTTCAGAAATACCGGGAAAAAAATAATGCATATATGGTGATTGAAGAGCTGAATGATCATGATGATATCCTTCTATCACTAGTGCCGCGCCAGCGTTTGGAAAAATTATTGAAAGCTCTCCTGGATGAAAAAGAATTTCTATCAAATGGTGGTATTCGTTCTATTTCCAAATTGCATGAAACCCCATACATGGTTAATATTGATGGACAAGAATTTGGCTTAAGTTATCAGCCTGGAGAATCAAACACTTCTCTGTTCGGAGGCAATTCAAACTGGCGTGGACCTGTGTGGATGCCGATGAATTACCTGATTGTTCACGCACTGCAACAATATTCTGAATATTACAAAGAACAATCTCATGTTGAATTTCCTACGGGATCCGGAAATCAAATGACGCTTGGAGAAATTTCAAATGAGTTGGCGAAAAGACTGGTCTCAATATTTCAAAAAAATGAAGATGGTGCAAGACCGGTAAATGGTAGTGAAAAGATTTATCAAACAGATCCACACTTCAAAGACCTCATACTGTTCTATGAATATTTCCATGGCGATACCTTAAGAGGAGTCGGCGCCTCACATCAAACAGGATGGACAGGTGTTGTGGCTGAGCTCATAAATAGGATAGCGGCCTCCTCCAGCTCGCCCAAAGGGGGAGAAAAAAGAGTGAAAGAAATAATGGTGGCGTAGTCGTCGACGGGACTTTCTATGAAGCTACTCATTAAAGATATTCAGCACCGCCCCTCTCCAACGGGAGAAGAGGGAAGGGAGGTAAGGCCCCTAAAAACAAATTATGCAACTCAAAAAAGATAAAGCAACCTTGCAGGATTTCAACGATGCAATCCACCATGAATGGCTGGAAACAAATGGCCTCGGCGGTTGGGCAAGTTCCTCCATCATTGGATGCAACAGCCGCCGTTATCACGGTTTGCTAATAGCGGCCACAAAACCACCGACTGAGAGAATGGCGCTGCTTTCCAAACTGGATGAAACAATTATTGTAAATAACCAGCAATTTGAACTGGGTGTAAATAATTATGGCGGAGTTATTCATCCCCATGGCAACCAGCATCAAACTTCTTTTTCAAAAGATTTGTTTCCTCAATTTGTTTATGAAGTTGCTGGAATAAAATTGAAGAAGACCATCGCGATGGTCCATGATGAAAATACAACGTTGGTGATTTACGACGTGTTAAAAGCTGAGCAGGCGTTCGAGCTGGAGTTACTGCCTTTGTTTTCAGCCAGGGGCTATCATAGTTTAATGCGGTCTAACGACGCTGTTCATCGCGAAGCAAATTTTTCAAATCATATTTTTAAAACAAAACTGTATGATGGGACACCAGATATTTTCATCAAAGTTCCCGGTGGTAATTATCACCACAACCCCAATTGGTATTTTCATTTTAACTACGACATAGAAAAATATCGAGGGCTTGATTTTGTAGAAGATCTCTTTACTCATGGAAATTTTTCTGTTTCATTAAAACAAGGCGACTCATTAGGAATTATAATTTCAACTGATGATCCTTCTGGCAAAGAAGCTCAGGATTTATTGCTCAAAGAAGAAAAGAGAAAAAGAGAATTCATGGATCATCAACCCGACGATGAAACCTTGCAGCAATTAATCTTAGCAGCCGACCAATTCATAGTTAAACGAACAGCTCCCCCTAACTCCCTCGAAAGGGGAGAACCTGACACACAGCCCTTACGTAATGAACATTCATCGAATAAATCGGGCTCTTCGATAAGCGTTGACAGTGCGATAATGGCCTCCCCAAACGGGGAAGGTCGGGGGGAGGCCTTGGCCACTGTGATTGCAGGCTATCACTGGTTTACTGATTGGGGAAGAGACACGATGATCTCTTTGCCTGGCCTTTGCCTCAGCAGTGGCCGTTATAACGATGCCAAAAAAATCTTAGCTGCTTTTGCAAAAACCGTTAGTCAGGGAATGCTGCCTAATCGTTTCCAGGATAATGGAGCACCGCCTGAATATAATAATGTGGATGGGACCCTCTGGTATTTCATCGCGATCTACAAGTATCTGCAGGCGACGGGCGATAGACAATTTGTACTAAATGAACTGTTACCTGTTCTAAAAGAAATAATAGAATGGCATTTTACCGGAACCAGATTTCATATTCATGTTACAGAGGACGACTTGCTATATTCGGGTGAGCCCGGCGTTCAGTTAACATGGATGGACTCTAAGATTGGCGATTGGGTAGTAACCCCAAGAACAGGGAAGGCCGTTGAAATCAATGCACTTTGGTATAACGCTCTTTTAATCTATTCATCGCTTCTTGAGTTAAATAATAATAACGATGAGGCTATTCAAATAAAACAAAAAGCAATCTTAACGAAAAAAAGCTTTAATAACCAGTTTTGGAACAATGAGAAAAGATACCTGTACGATGTAGTAAACGGAAATGAAAAGGATGATAGCTTAAGACCCAACCAATTATTTGCAATCAGCCTGCCGTTTCCATTGATAGAAAATGAAAAAGCCACAAGCGTTATAAAAGTTGTGACCGAAAAGCTATACACGCCGGTTGGTTTAAGAAGTTTATCTCCTGATGATCCTTCCTACACATCTTGCTATGAAGGCGATTCGTTTAAAAGAGATTCGTGTTATCACCAGGGTACGGTATGGAGTTGGCTGCTTGGAGCTTACGTTGATGCTTTGGCAAACATGGGAGCTGATAAGTCGTTGCTGAAAAATATAATCGACAATTTTTCTTATCATCTTAATGAAGGATGTATCGGAAGCGTGTCGGAAATATTTGATGCGGACTTTCCGCATTCGCCTAAAGGTTGTACGGCTCAGGCTTGGGGAGTAGCAGAAATTTTACGGGTAATAAAAGATTACGACCTGGCAGTACGAGAAGAAATACAACCCAAGACAAAATCGAAGAAAACGGTATTAAAATAATATACAGCTTTT
>VBAQ01000145.1 GCA_005883765.1 Bacteroidota bacterium | reverse complement strand
CCACCTAAATCCTCCTGACGGAGGACTTAGCAACAGCACACAGCCAGCTAGTTGAAAAGGCCGGTTTAATGGATACAATTCAAATCAGCAAGGGCTGTGTGAGGGTGGCCTTCCCCTTGGGAAGGTCGGGATGGGCCGCTGAGTAGTATTACAAAACGTACAAGTGAGTGACACAACAGAAGCTGAGTGAGGTTGATGTCGCTGGTAACAAAAAAATATTTCCGTGGCAGAAACAAAGACCAAAAAAGGAAAGAAGAGTGGAGCAAAATCCAACGGTGTTCCGAAGTTGAAATTCAACACCGGCTGGGAGTATGCGCCGGCGCCGGAAAGCAAAACGCATATCAAATTAAACGATCGTTATGAACTTTTCATCAACGGAAAATTCGTAAAGCCTTTATCAGGAAAATATTTTGAAACGATCAATCCGGCCACCGAAGAAAAAATTGCAGAGGTGGCGGAAGCAAATGTCGCTGACGTCGACAAGGCGGTCAAAGCAGCAAGAAACGCCTACGAAAAAGTCTGGAAAAAAATACCGGGTTCTGAAAGGGCAAAATACATTTTTCGCATCTCGAGAATGATTCAGGAGCGGGCAAGAGAATTTGCAGTGATCGAAAGCATGGATGGCGGCAAAGCGATCCGTGAATCAAGAGATGTGGATGTGCCTTTAGCTGCCAACCACTTTTTCTACTACGCCGGTTGGGCCGATAAATTAGAATATGCTTTCCCCGGACGTGTTCCGCGGTCATTGGGAGTAGCTGGACAGATCATCCCATGGAATTTTCCTTTATTAATGGCGGCCTGGAAAATTGCGCCAGCCATTGCGACCGGAAATACCGTTGTGCTTAAGCCGGCAGAAACTACGCCGCTCACCGCGTTGAAGTTGGCAGAGATCATCCAGGAGTCCGGACTTCCCGATGGTGTTGTGAATATTGTCACAGGTTTTGGCCAGACGGGCGCGGACATTGTAAATCATGCGGACATTGATAAAATTGCTTTTACCGGCTCGACTGAGGTTGGCAAGATCATCCAAAAAGCGGTAGCTGGAACGAATAAGAAAATTACGCTGGAATTAGGAGGAAAAGCGGCCAATATAATTTTCGAAGATGCACCCCTGGACCAGGCGGTTGAAGGTGTTATTAATGGAATTTATTTTAACCAGGGACACGTTTGTTGCGCGGGTTCAAGATTATTTGTACAGGAATCGGTTTACAATATTGTGCTCAGAAAATTAAAAGATAGAATAGAAACATTGATCGTGGGAGATCCCCTGGATAAGAATACGGATATAGGTGCGATAAACTCAAAAACACAACTGGAAACGATCAATAAATATATAAACATTGGGAAGAAAGAAGGAGCGGAAATGTATCAAAGCTCCTGTCCTATTCCCGGGAGAGGATTTTTTTGCAGGCCGACCCTGTTTACGAATGTCGCGCAAAGCAATCGCATTGCGCAGGAGGAAATTTTCGGGCCTGTACTCGCCATTCAAACCTTCAGAACTGATGAAGAAGTGATTGAAAAAGCAAACAACACGCCTTATGGTCTTAGTGCCGGCGTGTGGACAGACAAAGGCTCAAAGATTTTCAACCTGACAACCAAAATGAGAGCCGGCGTGGTGTGGGCAAATACGTACAATAAATTTGATCCTTCTTCGCCTTTTGGGGGATATAAAGAAAGTGGTTATGGGCGTGAAGGTGGCTTACACGGATTGTCCGCTTATTTGAAGATTTAATTAGCCACAAAGAAACCAAGACACAAAGAACGAATTAAACCTATCGACTTCGTGCCTTGGTGGCAAAAACAAATATTAATGGGCAAAGCAGTAGAAAAAAACTCAACGCTTACCATAAGCGAAAATGGGCTGGAAAAGACTCCGTCTAAAAAACGTGTTGAAGTTCTAAAAACGTACAAGATCTACATCGGCGGACAATTTCCCAGAACGGAGTCGGGTCGCTATTATATTGCCACCAACAGCAAAGGAGAACAACTTGCCAATGTATGCCTAAGTTCGAGAAAAGATTTCCGTGATGCTGTTGTTGCTGCGAGAAATGGCTTTAAGGGATGGTCAGCAAGAGCAGCCTTTAATCGCGGGCAAATTTTATATCGCATGGCTGAGATGCTGGAAGGAAGAAAGGCGCAATTTGTTGAGGAGTTGACGAGGCAGGATGTGAGCAAGACCCAGGCTCAAAAAGAAGTTGCCCTCTCCACAGACCGATTGATCTATTACGCAGGTTGGTGTGATAAATACCAGGCGCTGTTTGGGACAGTAAATCCGGTGGCATCATCACATTTCAATTTCTCGGTTCCCGAGCCAACGGGGGTCGTTGCCGTGATCGCGCCCCAGGATAACTCCTTGATAGGACTGATCTCCACTATTTCCCCGGTTATCGCGGGTGGAAATACATGCGTCATTCTTGCCTCCGAAACAAAACCGCTTTGTGCAGTCAGTTTTGCTGAGGTTATCAATTCATCTGATGTACCGGCCGGGGTTGTAAATATTTTGACCGGCAAACCTTCAGAATTATTTGCACATTTCGCGTCTCATATGGATGTAAATGCAGTCATTTATTGCGGCAGTGATGCCATGATCCAAAAAGAATCGCAACAAAAGGGGGCGGCAAATGTAAAAAGGGTTTTGATTTATAAAGACGTGAACTGGTTCAGCGAAAAAGGCCAGTCACCATACTATATCCTGGACACACAGGAAATAAAAACGACCTGGCATCCCATCGAAAATATTGGCGGAGGTGGCGGAGGATATTAGGTTGAGATTGATTGAGGTTAAGAGCGACCTCAACCTTAACCTTAACCTGGCAATTTCTGGACAGATTTTTGCCTGACCATAGGCAACCTCAAAGTTTTATGAAATCAATTTTGCTTTCTCTTTTTTCTCTAATCAGTTTTTCACTCGTCGCACAGCAAACAATAACCGACACATCATCGATAGTAGTTCACAAGGATCCGAGACTCGATCTTCTTGTAAAAAAACAAGCTGAGATCAATGAAGAGAGTACCCGAAATGCACGAAAGGTAGCCCGCGGTTACCGGCTGCTTGTGATAAATACGAATCACCGGGAGGACGCCATTAATGCAAAGACAAAATTGTATCAATACTTCCCTGAGTTAAAATCTTACCTCCTCTATCAATCGCCCTACTTTAAGCTCAAGGCCGGGAATTTCAAAGAAAAAAAAGAGGCCGAAAATTACCAGCAGAAGCTGAACAAAGTTTTTCCAAAGGGCGTTTTTATCATGTCCGATCTCATAGAGGTAAAGGCTGAAAAAGAAAATGATGAGATCAAACCAACTCCGTAAGAAAAAAATAATTTAATAAATAACCTGCTTCAGAAAAAATTATAGCAGAGGAATAATTACTCTGAACCTGGCCATGCTTTCTCGAAGGGAAATCGCAGTATCTATGCGGTTTTTTAGTTATTTTACGAACTGGCAAGAGTTTTGAATTTTTGTTTTATGTATTGCAGTTAGCAATTAAAATTTTTAATTTTACTGCTGGTGAAGCATACTTCAAACGATACAAAAACTGTTACATCTGAAGACGTTGATGTCATCACTTCTGTCGACGAACCATGTAACCTGATCGTGTGGAATGACGACGTGAACACGTTTGAGTGGGTGATAGATACACTTGTTGAAGTTTGCGGCCATACCGAAGAACAAGCAGAACAATGTGCCTACCTTATACATTTCCAGGGTAAATGTGCTGTCAAGAAAGGAGAATATGAGAAATTAAAAGGGATGTGCGACAAAATAACTGATAGAGGAATCGGCGCCACTGTCGAAATTGTAGCCTGACTTTCTAAATGAAAGCGTATCGTCCCAATAGATAACGGCAAGCAGGAATGAAGCCGATTGAATTATTATTGCTACTTCAACTCAAATCCTTCTAAAAATTTCGTATTAAAATCCCCACCGCGGAAACGATCGTCTTTCATAAGCTGTAAATGGAAAGGAATGGTCGTCTTCACTCCTTCGATCACATACTCGCTGAGCGCACGATACATGGTATCGATTGCTTCATTCCTGGTGCGGGCAATGGTAATAAGTTTGCCGATCATTGAATCATAATATGGCGGAATAACATAACCCGCATACGCATGACTATCCACACGTACACCATGCCCGCCAGGCTGATGTAGCGTGGTAATTCGACCAGGCGAAGGACGAAAATCATTGTATGGATCTTCGGCATTGATGCGACACTCAATGGAATGCATTTGGGGGAAATAGTCCTCCCCGGAAATCTTTTCACCCGTTGCTATTTTTATTTGCTCCTTGATCAGATCATAATTGATCACCTCCTCTGTTACACAATGTTCTACTTGTATGCGGGTATTCATTTCCATGAAATAGAAATTGCGGTGCCTGTCAACAAGGAATTCAACTGTACCCACACTTTCATAGTTAATGGCGGACGCTGCCTTTTTTGCTGCCTCTCCCATCTTGTACCTAAGCTCATTGGTCATAAATGGTGAAGGCGATTCTTCAACCAATTTCTGATGGCGCCGCTGGATGGAACAGTCCCTCTCGCTCAAATGGCAAACATTTCCGTACTGATCACCGGCTATCTGGATCTCAATATGCCGCGGCTCTTCGACAAATTTCTCCATGTAAATGCCGTCATTTCTAAATGAGGCAGCCGCTTCGGCTTTGGCAGTATTATACGCTCTTTCCATGTCCCGCTCTTCCCACACGATCCTCATACCTTTACCACCGCCACCAGCAGTTGCTTTGAGAATAATGGGATAACCCATTTCATTTGCCAGCCCGGTAGCTTCGTCCAGGCTCTGCAACAAGCCTTCTCCTCCTGGCACCACAGGCACTCCGGCCTTGATCATAGTTTCCTTTGCAGTGATTTTATCACCCATCGCATTGATCATGTCCGCCGTCGGTCCGATAAATTTTATATCATGGTCGTTACATATTTGCGCAAACCTTGAATTCTCGGCGAGAAAACCATAGCCCGGGTGAATGCCATCAGCGTTCGTGATTTCAACGGCAGCCATGATGTGTGCAATATTGAGATAAGAGTCGCTGCTTTGGGGTTTGCCGATACACACCGCTTCATCGGCAAACTTTACATGCAGGCTATCCCGATCAGCCGTGGAGTAAACAGCAACTGTTTTGATACCCATTTCACGACAAGTACGAATGACTCTTAAGGCTATTTCACCGCGATTCGCTATTAGAATTTTTTTGAACACATCAGGAAATTAAAAATTTAAAATTGAAAAGGCAATACGAAACTCTTTTGAATTTCCCCCGGGGATCCTTCCGCATGCTTTTGACTTTTCATTTTCTGTTACGCAGGTTCGACCAGGAAAAGAGGCTGATCATATTCTACCGGCGAAGCGTCTTCAACTAATGCTTTTACGATCTTGCCATTCACTTCACTTTCTATTTCGTTGAAAAGTTTCATCGCCTCAATTATGCAAACCACTTTTCCCGTTGTCACCTCGTCTCCCACTTCTACAAAGGCAGGTTTGTCTGGTCCCGACCGGCGATAGAATGTCCCGATCATCGGGCTTTTGATAGTCACATAATTTTCAGCTGAAGATTCGGTTTTAAGCGGTGCTTTTTCCGCTGCGGGCGCTGCGGGGGGCTGGGGCGCAGGGAGAGGTTGAGTAATTTGTGGTTGAATAGACTGGACCGGAGCCGATACCACGTGTGTTATTTGTTCTTCTTTTTGTTTTATTGTAATTCGAATATCTTTTTGCTCCACTGTTAATTCACCAATATTGGATTTGTTGATCATTTTGATCAACTCCTGAATTTGCTTGAAATCCATGTGTTTCAATTTAATAAGTAGAGTTTGGTTTAAACAGGGTGACTAAGATAGGAAATTAAACCCCAAACCCCCAAAGGTGGCTCGATGAAAACAATACGAGATGGTATCGAATTTTCTTGCTGCACTTTAAGAGCGAAGAGTTTCTACTTTACTCGCTCCACGTATTCACCCGTCTTGGTATTGATGCGAATAAGTTCTCCTTCATTCACAAACAAAGGGACATTAACCGTGGCTCCTGTTTCCACCCTAGCAGGTTTCAATGTACGTGTTGCTGTGTCACCCCTAAGCCCCGGTTCACTGTAGGTAACCTTAACGACAATCTTATCAGGGAGCTCAACGCTCATGGGTTGATCGGTTTCTGTATTGATGAGTACAGCAACTTCCTGGCCCTCTTTTAAAAACTGCGGCGCATCGACCATTTCTTCCTGCAGGGTTATCTGCTCGAAAGTTTCAGTATTCATGAAGTTGTAGCCAGTATCATCCTTATACAGAAACTGGTAAGTTTTCTTCTCGACTCTCACAGGAAAGATCGTGTCGCCACTGTTCCATGTTTTTTCAATCGTGCGATTGTTGTCAACTCCTTTTAATCTTGCCCATACTTTTGCGGCCGCCCGTGCAGTTTTGTTTTCTCCAAACTCCACAACGGAGTAAAGGCTGCCATCCAATTTAATGATCATTCCCCTGCCGATATCTGCTGTCGTTGCCATATAAATGCTTTTATTATTATGAACCGTAAGCCTTGAAAGTATTTCAAATTGTCGCTAATTTCCCCCGTATTTAATCAGGTCATAAAGTTTCGAAACGGGCCGCAAAGATAAGGTTTGGCAGCTAGCCGACAAAGCGACTACACACGTTCGGGTCGCCATGAGACTGTAGTTTCCCGGCTCTATCGATCTACATCATCATAAGGCTACAACCGCGAATATCACTATTGTCCATACGTCCCAATACTTCAAAACTACCATCCTCGTGTAATTTTCCAGCATCCTCAGTAGCAATAAATGAGCAAGAGTAAACATTAGCAAGGTCAATAATGTTGATGGCTCCCGATTTACCGGATGAGTGATGAGTTGTCAGCGGCGACTTCATTTGTGACTCCGAACTCTGAACTCCCGACTCTGAAGTCTGAACTCCCGACTCCGAACTCCGAACTCCCGACTCTGAACTCCGAACTCCTGACTCTGAACTCTGAACTCCAGACTCGACAGTCAAAGGATCCTCCTCGTCCCTTATCAATACTTTCATCCAGGGAGGAGTTCTAAAGACCCCTTCACCCCTGGAATAGGCCTGCGACAAAAGCTCTGTCATTCCATACTCCGAATGAACAACGTCGACGCCAAATTTATTTTTGAGGATGTCATGGAGTTCAGCTCTTACAATTTCTTCCCTTCTTCCCTTCATTCCCCCGGTTTCCATCACAGTGGTATTTTTTAACGGTAGGGCATACGTTTCTGCAAAATCGAGCAAGGCGAAACTTACACCGATGAAAATGGTTTTTTGGTTATTCGCCTCCAGCTCTTTTAAAGTTTCATATATCTTTTCATGTTCGTATAAATAAAAGCCACTTTGTTCATGCCGGCTCTGGCGTATCAGTTCATCAACCATGAAAACCAGCGAAGAATTTTTTCTTTCAAGGTAAGACGGTAGCAAGGCAATGACACACCATCCGTTTGCAGCACCGTAAAACAATTCGAATCCCTGTGAAAAGCTTTTCCGATAAAATTCAATGTCTTTGACAAAATGATGACTGTTCATTGCCTGGCCCGTGCCGCTGCTCTCAAATATGAATTGAGGATCAAATTCCGTCGTCTTCACAGCATGTGTTTTGAAAAATTGAATCGGCAAAAATGGGATTTGAAAAAGACGCGTCACCTTGCCGGGCGTTACTTTCAGCATATCGACAAAGGCCTTGTATATCGGATTATGCCGATATTGAAAATGAAAGATCTCAAGAGACAAGTCCTCGAAATCCGAATGGGTAGCGTTGAAAATTTTATCATTCCATTTATTATTCATAGATCAATCGTGGCATTAAAATCTTAAATTTGAAACACAAAAAACCTTTAGATGAGATACAATTCGTTAAGAATAATGATTGTTGCCTTGTTGCTTTTAACCTTGAATGCTTGCCACAAAGATAAATTCCAAACCACCCCAACCATACGTGTAAAGGATATCAATACTACAGAAGTCAACGCTCCTGATGGTTTGTTGAAGATCACATTGGAATGCACGGACAAAGAGGGTGATGAAGGCCAGGGGGAACTAACCTATATACGTGTTAGGACCAACAGTACTCCAATCCCCGATCCGACCAACAATGATAAAGCAGACACTGCGCGTACCACCGTCCCTGCCTTCCCTAAGACGGACAAGGTGGAAATGGTGCTGACCATACCGTACAGTTTCCTTGATGAAGATCCGGGCAGAAATGATACAATGTTTTTTAAGTTAACTCTCAGGGACAGTCAGAATCATCAGAGCGATACGATAGCAACCAAGTCAATCGTGGCTAAACAGTGATCTAACTTTTCTAAAATTTACTGGTGATATCCAATATATTCCGGTTTTTTATTTACAGTAACTTATTTATTGCTGTCTGTGCCCTATTGATGGTAAATCAAACCTGTGACCTGCTGCTGCATTCATCACCGGATAAATACTTATTGGGATTTGTTTTTTCAGCCACAATCTGCAGCTATAGCTTTCACTGGTATCTTACATCGGAGTCATTGGTCGATTCACCAAGAATAGAATGGTTAAAAACTCACAGAATTTTTCACCTTGTCTTTTTTATTCTTGGTGTGGTTGGCTCTGCGATCTTCTTTGTCTATCTCTTACCTCATTGGTGGTGGCTGGCCGTTTCGGCGGTCATTACTTTTTTGTACTCAGCGCCAAAAATTCCACACCCATATTTCAGAGCACTTCGAAAAGTTGCGATCGGTAAAACTATTTTTCTTGCCCTGGTTTGGATGTATGTGACTACGATGCTGCCAGTCATTATCGCTGGCGCGACTTTCACTATTCCCGTAATCTTATTTGTTATCAGCCGCTTCTTCTTTATTTATGCCATCTGTATCATGTTTGATTTCAGGGATAGAGCTGATGATAAGGCCGCGGGCCTCCGCAGCATGGTGACGTTGTTTAGCGAAAAGGGAGTGGACTGGCTTTTTTTTCTATCGCTGCTAATTTTTGCTTTCTGTACTTTCCCTCTCTACTATTATGGTTTTTCTGTTTTGAGCGTCATGCTATTGCTTATACCGGGTATTATTGCAGCCGCCGTATACAACTATGCTAAGAAAAATTTCTCAGACTATTTATATTACCTCATGCTAGATGGGCTGATGATGTTTTCCGCATTACTGATGCTCGTTCTTCGTATTTAAGTAATTTCGGGAACAAAATTTCAAAATAAATCTATGGCAAAAACAAAAACTCTCGCAAGGAAAAAACCTATTCTCACCGATGAATCCATGCAATTTTTTCGCCGATATATTAACAATGCATCACCGGTGGGCTTTGAGACTTGGGGACAGAAACTCTGGTTGGAATATTTGAAGCCCTATGTTGATGAATATTATGTCGACCCTTATGGAACAGCTGTTGGGATTGTAAATGCCAGGCATGATTTCAAAGTGGTGATCGAGGCACATGCCGATGAGATAAGCTGGTTTGTCAATTATGTCACGGACCAGGGGCTTATCTATTTAAAACGTAATGGCGGTGTCGATCCTTCCATCTCGCCGGCGCAACGAGTGATCATACACGGAAAGAAAGGACCGGTGAAAGCAGTATTTGGCTGGCCTGCTATCCATACACGACATGGCGATGATAAAAAAGATCCTCAGCCCAAGGTTGAAAATTTATGGCTTGATTGCGGTGCCCGCAATAAAAAAGAGGTGGAACAATTAGGAATTCATATCGGCGCGGTCGTTACATACCAGGAGGGTTTTGATGAATTGGCGAATGATAATTTCATTGGTCGTGCGTTTGACAATCGCATTGGTGGTTTTATGATTGCTGAGGTGGCAAGGCTATTGAAAAAGAACAATAAAAAATTACCTTATGGTTTGTATGTGGTCAATGCCGTGCAGGAAGAAATTGGTTTACGCGGCGCAGAAATGATCGCAAGACGAATCAAACCAGATATTGCCATTGTTACCGACGTAACGCATGACACCACTACGCCAATGATCAATAAAAATATTGAAGGCGATGTGAGCTGCGGCAAGGGACCATCCTTGTCTTATGCTCCCGCTATTCATAACAAATTACTTGCGTTGGTAGAAAAAGTCGCTACCGATAAAAAGATCCCGTTGCAATGGCGAGCTCTCAGTCGAAGTACCGGTACCGATACTGATTCATTTGCCTATTCCAATGAAGGATGCCCGTCAGTTCTTATTTCAATTCCCTTGCGTTACATGCATACGCCCGTTGAAATGCTACATCGTGATGACATCGAGAACACGATCCAATTGATGTATGAAACTTTGCTAACTTTAACCCCGAAGACAAATTTGAGATACATGTAGAAAAAGTCAAAAATTCAAAAGTCAAAAGATACTTCTTTTAAATTTTGACTTTTGGCTTTTGAATTTCTACCTCAACCATGGTTCACTACTTACTATACATCGATCCCGGAAGTGGAAGTTACCTCGTGCAGGCTATTATTGCCGCTGCCTTAGGTATCGCATTTTTCTTTAAAAATATCGGACGTTTTTTTAAGAACGCCTGGTGGTATGTAAAATCTTTTTTTTCAAGGTCACCGAAAAATAATTCCTGACTTGCCTGGACACACAGCAAACCATACAACCGCTTCCCTCTTCCTTTCGTGATCCCTCGGGTTTTGTATTTCAAAAAGATGGAGAATTGTACAGGCAGGTAAATAAAGTTTTCAAAGATGATTTTGATCACTTTCTAAGCAGCGGTTGTTATGATCACCTCGTAAAAAACAGATGGCTAATTCCGCACGAGGAAGTCTACGAGAATTTTTCCCGCTCTTCTGATTGGTATAAAACACTAAGACCTCTAAAGATCCCTTTTATCTCCTACCCTTATGAATGGTGCTTTGATATGCTCAAGGACACTGCGCTGCTTACTTTGCAGATCGCAAGGGAGGTTCTCCCTTTCGGACTGGTATTAAAAGACGCCACTCCTTTTAATATTCAATGGCTATATGGTAAGCCTGTTTTTATTGACACCCTATCGTTTGAAAAATATGAACCCACCTCACCCTGGATAGCTTATCGCCAGTTCTGCGAATGTTTTCTTTCGCCCCTGCTATTGATGAGTTATACAAACCAACCTTTGCAATCATTACTGTTGACCTATCCGGAAGGGATCCCACTGCCCATAACAAGATCACTACTACCATGGCGCAGCAGGTTCTCGTTTCATACATATCTGCACGTACACTTGCATGAAAGACTCGCGGCAAAAGGTGTTGGAAAAGAGTTAGCGCAGAAAGCAAATTTTTCCGAAAAAAAATTACTACGACTGTTTGAAAGTCTTAAATCATTGATAGAATCTCTCGACTGGAAAGACAGAACGACGACCTGGTCAAATTATTATCAAGAGGCGAATCAGCGCAAGGACTACGTTGAGGGGAAGAAAAATATTGTTGTAGGATGGCTCAACTCTCTGCCGGAATCAAAAACAGCTATCGATCTTGGCGCTAATGAGGGTGAGTTTTCTTTTTTGTTGTCAGTAAAAAATACCCAGGCCATCGCTGTGGACTTTGATCACTCCGCTTTAAACAAACTATACAAAAAAATAAAACAGGAGGAAGTTAAAAATATTTTGCCCTTGCTTATTGACCTTTCAAACCCCTCTCCATCAATTGGACTAAATAATAATGAGAGAAGTAGCTTTTTTCAACGGGCAAGCGTTGAGCTGGCTTTGGCACTGGCATTAGTTCATCATTTAGCTATAGGTAAAAACGTTCCTTTTGAAAAAATTGCTGAGCTCTTCGAAAAGGTAACGACCAATCTTATTGTTGAGTTTATTCCAAAGCAGGATGACAAGGTTCAACTCATGTTAAAGCAAAAAAAAGATATTCATCCCGGTTACAACGAAGAGAATTTTCTAAAAGCGTTTGAAAGATCGTTCAGCGTCCTCTACAAAAAAACTGTGCCTGGCAGTGATCGAGTTTTGTTTCTTATGAAAAGAAAGTTTGAAGGAGCGTCATGGGGCTAATCTACTCAAACTTGCGTATTTTGAACCTTACGATTAACAGATGACCACAGCATACCGCAGCATTAACTACTTTCCATTTCATGTTTTAATATTGCCACTGTTTTTTATTTTAAGAATAAACAACCAATATGCGGGCATAATTGGTTTTGACGATGCTTTTTTTGGTTTCATAAAAGTATTCGCTGCAGTCGTTCTCTTTTTTATTTTATTGTATCTCTTTACAAAAAATCGGCAAAAAGCAGCAGTTATTACGACGGTGTGTGGTCTCGTTTTTCTTTTTTTTGGAGATATCAAAGAACTTTTCAGGCCGATCCCGTTGTTGAATATTTTTTACCATTATCTCTTTTACTTGCCCCTGATCTTTATCCTAACTGCTTTTATTATTTACAAGACTGCAAAGGCAAAAAAACTGAACAAGGCAAACGCCTTCCTGAACTTATTACTTATGGTTTACTTGCTCATTGAATGCGTGTCAATCATTAGAATAAAAAACAGGAACAAAATAGCAGACGAGCAAGCGAATGCGAATGACGCTGCTCTTTTTCAATCCAAACAGCCCGCTGTTCAATCGCTACCTGATATTTATTATGTCCTGTTGGACTGTTATCCCTCAACATCGTTTCAACGCGAAGTGCTCAAAACGGATGATAACTTTTTTGACAGCAGCCTGACAGCTAAAGGCTTTTATCTTGTCTCAAACTCCACCAGTAACTACAATCGCACTGCATTTTCAATGGCGGCTACTTTAAATATGAAGTATCTTGATTGGTTGGGTGATGTGGGCAAGACAGTTTTTAAGTATAATAAATCTCTATCGTTGATTAAGCACGCCGCCACATATGAGTTGCTGAAAAAAAATGGTTACAACTTTGATAACCTGTCTATTTTTGATATCGGCGATCAGCAATCCATCAATAAAGAAAACTTTCTTACGACGCCTGTTTCCCAGGTTATTTTTTTCAATACCCTCTGGAACTGCATTTGGCGCGAATTATATTGGCGAACAAACCGCAATGCGGGTAAACAAAGCGACCAGGTGAAAATGAATAGTCTCAAAAAAAAACATGAACCAAAGAAAAAATATAATCACACAGTCCTGGACTCAATTTATAAAATCGTAGGTACACAAAAGAGCAGTGCTCCCATATTTGCGTATGCGCATCTTTACATGCCACACTTCCCATATTTTTACGACAGATCAGGCAGAGAATATCCTGCAGACAGCCTGTACACGGATTCATTAATCACTGATCGAAAAAAATTTATCGATTATATCTACTACACCGATCACCAAATAATACCTCTGATCGATAAAATTTTGCAAAAAAAAAGTAGATCGAGCGTTGTCGTTATTCAAAGCGACCATGGCCTGGCGGATTTCGATTTTTCGAGACAAAGCGATGCGTTCAGAAATTATACCGCTATTTACTTCCCTGACCATGATTACCATCTTCTGTACGACAGCATGAGCAACGTAAATACGTTCCGAATCATTTTGAATAAATATCTCTACTATACCTTTCCTTTATTAAACGACAGATCTTTCTATTTAAAAAACTAAGACTTTCCCATGATCCATTCAACCGCAAAACAACCTGCATTTAAAAATTTGCCTGATCACCCAAGTAACTCTCCGGCGATATCCATATGAAAAACGGGATTTTACATTCCATAAAAACCAAACCGGCATTTGTTTACTTGCTTTCGATCTTTTTTGTCCTCCATGGATTCAGAGAAAACTTTGGTTTTATTCCATGGATTGATGCCCTATTATTGATGGCTGTCTATCTCCTCGCTTCCGTTTTCCTGGTTAGCCTATTCTGGTTGATCTATCGAAATTTTTTAAGGGCGGGTTTGCTTGCTTTTTTTATAATGAGCTTCCAATTCTTTTTTGGAACCGTCCACGATAATTTAAAAAAAATATTCGAGGGATCATTTATGGCCAAATACAGCTTTGTTCTTTCGGCAGCGCTTATTTTTTTTATTCTCCTGGTCGTATTCTTTAAAAAAATAAAAGAACATTCATTATTAAGACTTGCAACCTATCTAAACTCACTTATGATAGTGCTTCTATTAGTTGACGGCGTCTTGCTTTTAGGCAAGCTAATCTCGAAGCAAAAATCACTTTACACCTTGCCCAGACAATTTACAAAATGCGATGGCTGTCCCAAACCCGATATATATTTTCTTCTAGCCGACGAGTATGCAGGAAATGATGAACTAAAAAACATTTTTCATTATGACAACTCTGGCTTTGAAACTGAGTTGAAGAGGAGGGGCTTTCGCATTGTCAACCATAGTTACAGCAATTATAATTATACTCCTTTTTCACTTGCGTCGATCTTAAATATGAATTATCTTCAACTAAGTGACACCAATCGTACAGGAACTGATCTGACTTACTCATACCAACAAATAAGAAATAGCAGTGTCATCCATTTTTTCCAGGCGAACGGTTATAAATTTTACAACTTCTCTGTTTTCGATTTTGAAGTTCAACCCGCACCCGTTAGAGAAACTTTTCTGCCGGTAAAAACAAGGCTAATTACCTCGCAAACATTTCTAAGCCGCCTGCAACGTGACCTTTGGTTTAAGACCATCACAGTGTTCAAATCCAAAAAAATGATCAGGGATCTTACCTATTACAATCAAATAAATAATAAACGGATCTACGACCTGACCTGGGCATGTGCCCAACAAAGACCATCAGAGCCAAAATTTGTGTATACTCACCTCATGATGCCACATTATCCATATTATTACGACAAAAAAGGGAAAGAGATACCATTTGAGCGCTTAGTTGAAGGCAACCAGGTGCACAAAAATGATTATATAGAATACCTTCAATACACAAACAAAAAAATTCTTGAGTTGATTGATCACATCCAAAAATCTTCCGCAGTTCGTCCCATCATTGTATTAACGGGCGATCATGGCTTCCGACACTTTGCAGAGCCTGTTGACAGAAAATATTATTTCATCAATCTTTCGGCGGTTTATTTCCCCAATCAGGATTATTCATCAGTAGCTGATTCTACTTCATCAGTAAATTTGTTCCGATACATTCTTAATAGTCAATTTTCTCAACATCTCCCTGTTTTAAAAGATTCGACAATTTACTTGCGCGACTAAGAGTGAAGAAATATTTTTGTGCCTCAATTACATCAAATGTTCAATCCTTCCCGCATATTGATCCTGGCGCCCCATACTGATGATGGTGAACTGGGCTGCGGTGGCAGCATAGCCAAATTTTGCTCGTTGGGAAAGCAGGTTTTTTATGCAGCCTTTTGTCTTTGTTCGAAAAGCTTACCATTGAATCTCCCACCGGAAACATTGGAAATGGAATGTAAAAAAGCGACTTCCATTCTTGGTATTCCCCCAACACAACTGATTTTATTTAATTACGAGGTAAGAGAACTTCCGCAATCGCGACAAAAAATCCTAGAGGAGCTGTTAAAATTAAACAAGGACATTAACCCCGACATGGTTTTAGTACCTGCCGCTTCCGATATTCACCAGGACCACCAGGTCATTCACCAGGAAGGCATGAGAGCATTTAAGAATACAACTTTTGCCGGTTACGAATTGCCCTGGAACAATTACAGCATTCACACTAATTTTTTTATACGGATATCGGAAAACGAGTTGAACAAAAAGATTGAGTCATTAAAAGCATATAATTCCCAGGCACACAGAAATTATATGAAAGAAGATTTTATCCATTCACTGGCGACAGTTCGGGGAGTACAGGCCAACAGTGCATTCGCTGAAGCCTTCGAAGTATACAGGTGGATCATCTGACTCCCTGATTACTTTCTTCTGCACTCAAATACAATGTTGGCAGCACCGTCTCGCAACAGCAGCTCATCGCCTTTGTAAGTGTATTCACTAATTCTACTCCCAAGGAGGTTGAAAAAGCCATTTTCCTTATCCAGGTCGTCGCAAGCCATCCTTGTTGAAATAACTGGGCTGAAGGTTATGCTCGACCCTTTAACCGAAAATTTGCCGCTCATGTTGTTACAACCACCTTTGCCGCTAAATGTGAGGTCAGGCTTAAGTTCAAAATACGTGTTTGATAATCTCTCGAGCTCCGCCTTTTGTTGCCGTCGCATGGAAATCACCTCCCAGTTTCCAAGCATCTTATTGAGATCAGATTTCTGTCTGGCTTCCACGTCTGTTTCCACAACCTGGACGATAGTAGCAGTATCTTCTTTTTCTCTTACCATTATATGCCTGGCTGGTATAAATTGTTTTGCCGGAGTACAGCTTAACACGAATAAAATTGAAGGAACTAAACCCCAAAGCTTTTTCATACTAAGATCAAATTTTTATAAGTTTGCGAATTGGCCACTCATAAATGAATGCAATTTACCAGCCAATCTTTTCCCCGAATTTGCCAAGTCCAAAGTATTTATTCAATTGAAGATTGAGTCCAAATTGGTTGTAGGCCGTGTTGTTCTGGTAATAAGCTCTTGCATACCTGATCTGAATCTTATTGAACAGGGCCCCCACTTCTACAGAAAATCCGTTGAGGCCGTTACCGCTTTTATCAATGTTCAGCTCCTGGCGACGAAGGTGATTGTAGGCAAGGGAAACCTCGAGATACTCGCCAATGTATATCTGCGAGGCTATTACGAAGTGACGGAAAATTTTGTCGAACGTAAATTTTTTGTTGGTATTGGCTGAGCCGAAAATATTATCATTATTGAATGCGGTATCATTATACCGGATATCGAATTGATGAAGGTGATGGGCGGTGATCGAAAAACCAAACGGCGCATGTTCAAGGCGTTTGGAGATTCCCGCTATCAGGTCAAAA
>VBAQ01000213.1 GCA_005883765.1 Bacteroidota bacterium | reverse complement strand
TTATAGAAAATAATTCTTATCAGAGTGGTGATGCAACAAGCTGGCAAAGCTATGGTCCTTTTACTTACGTTGAATTAAATGACAAAGCAAATGCAGCCACCATAAACAAACAGCTATATAATTACATTCATTCAAAAAATGCCACGCAAACAACACATGCATTTTTATTTCCAATGCGCGACTGGCATTTATATGATGAATTTGTAAATGGCAAGCAAACCGGTGGCGGACAAATAGAACAAGTGCGCATGCTTTCTATTATTGCATGGATTATTTTATTAGTTGCTTGTATCAATTTTATGAACCTTGCTACAGCACGCAGTGAGAAACGTGCTAAGGAAGTTGGTGTAAGAAAAGCTTTAGGCTCAGGCAAAAAAAGATTGGTTGCACAATTTCTCGGAGAGGCATTTTTGATGTCAGCCTTTGCTGCGGTGTTGTCTGTAATCATTATTAAGCTTACATTAACAGCGTTCAATCAGCTTATACAAAAACAACTTTCATTACAATTATCAAACCCTCTTCATATTGTTTCATTAATATGCATAACAGTTATCTGCGGATTGGTTGCGGGTAGTTATCCTTCATTATATCTTTCATCATTCAATCCTATCAGTGTTTTAAAAGGATTTAAAATAAAAACAGGCAGCGCTGGATTTATCAGAAAAGGATTAGTGGTGCTGCAGTTTGCGATTTCTGTTGTATTCATCATAAGCACTATAGTTGTTTATTCTCAAATTCAGCATATAAAAAATCGGAGACTTGGTTTCAACAAGAATAATCTTATTGAAGTAGACATGCAGCACGATGTTGCTGATAATTTTGCTTTAATAAAAAATGATTTACTGCATTCAGGCATTGCAGAAAATGTAGCCGTTGCTAATCATACTATTTTATATGGAGGAGATGACGATGACCGCTTTACATGGCAAGGCAAACCGGCGAATGAAGATGTTTCAATTGCATTTAGAAATGTAAGCCCTGAATTTGTTTCAACGTCTGGTATGCAGCTAATTGATGGAAGAGATTTTAATGCTGATAAAACTTCGGATAATTCAAATGTTATTATAAGCGAATCACTCGCAAAGGTGTTAGGTGAGGGAAGCGCTGTTGGAAAAATCATACACTCGCCGCGTGGACAAGAAGATGGAAAATTTGAAAACGTTACTGTAACAGGAGTTGTGAAGGATTATGTATTTGGCAACATCTATGGCAATGGCTCTGAACCCGTACTGTTTTTCTGCAAGCCATCGCAAGATGCAAGTCTTTTATATGTGCGATTGAAGTCTCAAACAAATGTTGAACAGGCATTGACCAAAATGCAGGAAGTAATGAAGAAAGATAATCCTGCTTATCCGCTGCAATACAAATTTGTAGATGACCAGTTTAATGAAATGTTTTTAAGTGAAGCATTGATGAGTAAGCTCTCAACAGTATTTGCGGTACTCGCAATTATTATTTCATGTTTGGGTTTGTTTGGTTTGGCAACGTACACTGCTGAGCGCAGAATAAAAGAAATAGGTATCAGGAAAGTGTTAGGTGCAAGTGTTACGGGCATTACAACATTATTGTCAAAAGATTTTTTACAGTTAGTTATCATCTCGTGCTTGGTTGCATTTCCCGTAGCAGGGTGGATAATGCATAACTGGTTACAGAATTATGAATACAGAATTGAAATAAGCTGGTGGACATTTTTAGCAGCGGGTTTAACAGCTATATTGATTGCTATAATTACGATAAGTTTTCAATCAATAAAAGCAGCTATTGCAAACCCTGTTAAATCTTTACGAACAGAGTGAGTAGAGATTTAATCCCGACCGTAGCGTCGGGGTGAGGAGTTTACGAACAAAATGAAATTGTGAATAGTGAAGGGTGAATTGGAAAATAATATTTATTCAACCTTTCTCCGCCTGAGGCGGAGGAGTAAGGAGGAGTTTCATGATCAAAAATTATTTCAAAACAGCATTCAGAAATTTAGTTCGCAATAAAAATTATGCGATCATAAATATTTCTGGTTTGGCAGCCGGCATTGCGATCTGCCTTGTAATGTTTATTGTGATCCGGTACGAAATGAGTTTCGACAATTATCATAAGAAGAAAGACCGGATCTACCGGGTGCTAACGGAGTATCATCATGCCGATTCTCCGGATATTTTCTATGGCAAAGGGGTTCCTGCACCTTTGCCCACCGCGTTGAAAACAAACTTCCCGCAGGTAGAAAGAATTGCGCCCGTTTATTCTGAGGGTAACGATCAAATCCAGGTATTGAACGATAATGGTGAGACAATAAAAAAATTCAAAGAGGAAAAAGGCGTCTTTTTTACTGAGCCCTCTTTATTTGACATATTTGATTTCAAGTGGCTGGCCGGCAGTGCGTCTTCATTAAAAAATCCTAATTCAGTTGTACTTACGAAATCAATTGCTGAAAAATATTTTGGTGATGGTCCCGATAGCTATCGGGATGCAATTGGCAAAAGCCTTAAATGGAATAATCGGGATGTTTTAAAAGTTACAGGTATACTGGCTGACGTTCCGGAGAACACGGATCTGCAATTGAAAGTTGTGATTTCATTTGGTACGGGTTTTACAGCCGATTTTGCAAAATCCACGAATTGGGATGGCACCGGCTCAAGTTACGGCTGCTATCTTTTATTACCCCGGGATGTTTCAGCCGCATCATTCAATGCACAGCTGAGAGCGTTCGTAAAGAAAATGAAATCACCTGACAATAAGGATAGTCATATTATACAGCCATTGAGCAAAATACATTATGATACCAAAACCGGCGACTTTAGTAATCGAACAATCAGTACGGGGTTAATAAGATCTCTATGGCTGATTGGTTCTTTTATTCTTTTGATCGCCTGCGTGAATTTTATAAACCTTTCAACGGCCCAGGCAGTCAATCGCTCAAAGGAAGTGGGCATAAGAAAAGTATTGGGCAGCAATAAAGCGGGGTTGAAAATTCAATTCATCACAGAAACTTTCCTAATTGTTTTAACGTCCATCGGGCTCGCCGCGATTATTGCGATTCTCACGCTGCCTTTTATTGCTAAGATATTGTCTAAGCCGCTTTCATTGGATATTGCTGATAAATCTGCCGTTTTCGTGTTCCTGCTATTACTTTCCCTTGTTGTAACTGCATTAGCGGGTTTTTATCCTTCGATTGTGTTAGCACGATTTAATCCGGTAAATGCTTTAAAAAATAAAATGACTGTCGCGAGTGCCAGGGGAATTTCATTACGCAGGGGTTTGGTGGTATTCCAATTTGTGATTGCCCAGGCATTGATCATCGGCACGCTCGTTATTGTTAAACAAATGAGCTATTTTACTCATCAGCCATTGGGCTTCGATAAAACCGCTATCGTAAATGTTCCTTTTCCTTCCGATAGCATCGGTACCAGTAAGCTCGACTATTTACGCCAGCAACTGAAGAATGTTAATGGCATCCGGAATATAAGTTTCAGCTCGAATACTCCCGTTGAAGATGACAACGACACGTGGAGCACGTTCAAATTCAATCATGCTCCAAAGGAAACAGATTTTTATGCCATCACTAAGTTTGCCGATGATCAATACATACCAACTTATAAGCTTTCGATCATCGGCGGCAGAAATCTCCAACCCTCAGATACTGCAAGAGAATTCCTGGTTAGCGAAAAGCTGGTAAAAAATTTAGGTATCATCAATCCCCAGGATGCTCTGAACAAGGAAATAAACCTTTGGGGATTTATAAATGGCCAGATAGTAGGCGTCGTAAAAGATTATAATGACCGGTCTTTTCGTCGAGGCATTGATCCCGTTCTCATCACAACCCTGAAAAGAGGATATAGCCAGGCGGGAATAAAATTCGTCACCGCAGATGTATCCTTTGCCATGAGATCGATCGAAAAGATCTGGAACCAAACATTTCCCGAATTTGTTTTTGAATATAAATTTCTCGACGACAAAATTGAAACTTTTTACAAACAGGAAAATCAGTTAGCGCAGTTGTATAAAATTTTTGCAGCAATCGCGATATTCCTTAGCTGTCTTGGGTTGTATGGTTTAGCCTCATTCATGGCAGTGCAGAGAATAAAAGAAGTTGGGATTCGTAAAGTACTTGGTGCTACTGCAGGCAATATCGTTTATTTGTTTTCAAAAGAATTTATCATACTCATTGCAATTGCCTTTGCGATTGCTACACCCATTGCATGGTATTTCATGCACCAATGGTTGCAAGATTATGTTTATCGCATCAACATCAGTTGGTGGTTATTTGCCGCAGGCGGACTTGTTGCAATAATTATTGCCCTTGCAACGATCAGTTTCCAGGCAATAAAAGCAGCTATTGCAAATCCGGTGAAGAACCTTCGCTCAGAATGAGCTATGGCTCTCAAAGAAGTTTGAGAACGGAATGAAGAACGTGAATGGTGAATCGTCAATTGTGAATAAAACTTATAACATAAGGACATACAACTTAAAACTTCTTTTATGTTTAAAAATTATCTTCTCACTGCCTTAAGAAATTTATGGAGAAATAAAGTTTTCTCTTTCATAAATATTCTGGGTCTTGCTTTCGGCATTACCTGCAGCCTGTTGATTTTATTATGGGTGCAAGACGAGTATGTTGTGGACGCGTTTCATAAAAATGGTGCACAATTATATGCCGTGTATGAACGGCAATTCAACGATGACAAAGTTGATGCAGGATATTATACACCCGGTCCATTGGGGGATGAGTTGAAGAAAAAAATTCCGGAGGTAGTGTATGCTTCAACGTCGCGACAAAATAATGATATAAACACTTTTGAACTCGGCGATAAAATTTTGAAAGAACAGGGAAATTTTGCAGGAGCAGATTTCTTTAAAATGTTCAGTTACCCGTTGCTTTTTGGCAATGCACAAACTGTTTTGAATTCACCTTCTGCAATTGTTATTTCCCGCAAAATGGCCGAAGATTTTTTTGGTAGTCCAGCTGATGCGATAGGAAAATCTATTCGCTATGAA
>VBAQ01000245.1 GCA_005883765.1 Bacteroidota bacterium | reverse complement strand
CGATCGTTGACCTCGGAAGCGGTGCAGGCAATGACGTATTTATCGCCCGGAGAGTTGTCGGCGAAAAGGGGAAGGTAATCGGTATTGACTTTACAGACGGGATGATAGCCCGCGCAAGAAGCAATGCAGAAAAATTGAATTATAATAATGTGGAATTTCGTTTGGGTGATATTGAAGATATGCCGGTTACGTCTAACAAGGTAGATGTTGTCATAAGCAACTGTGTGCTAAATCTCGTTCCCAATAAACATAAAGTATTCAGCGAAATCTATCGGGTATTAAAACCTGGGGGACATTTCTCTATTTCAGATATCATTCTGGAAGGGGAGATTCCCGACAAATGGAAAGAGGTTGCTGAATTACACGCCGGCTGTATTTCCGGCGCCATTCAGAAAAGGGAATACTTAGAGATAATTGAAGAAGCTGGTTTCAAGAATATGAAACTACAAAAGGACAAAACGATTCTTATACCTGATGAAATATTGTCGGGTTATTTAAGCGACGAGGAAATAGCTGAATATAAAAACAGCGGCACAAGAATCGCCAGCATTACGGTATATGCCGACAAGCCGGCAAAAGATGATCGCAATTGTTGTGAACCAGGAAGTGGATGTTGTTAAATATTTCTATTACCGTGAAAAAAGTAAAGCCATGAACACAAATCAGAAAGATCCGGGCTGTTGCGGTGGCGACAGCGGATGCTGCGGCATAACCGACTTCGGTTGCTGCTAAACAAAGAGAGGCCGACTCTGTTTGAAGCGGCCTCTTTTCAAATTTTATCTATGAATGAGATCGCAGAATATAAATTCGTTGTCGCTGACGATGGATTAAAACAAGAGGTGGTAGAACTGCTGCGACAAAATAATCTGCCGGTTACCGACCTTGACGATGGAAAAATTCTATTTGCCCTGTTGCAAAAAGACAAAATTGTGGGAACCGGCGGGCTTGAGCTATTCAATCAATGCGCGCTGATCCGTAGCATTACCGTTGAAACAGGTTCCAGGGGAAAAGGTCTGGGTAAACTCATCAGCCGGGAGCTTGAAAAAATATGCAGAGAAAGGGGAATTGATTGGGTATACCTGCTTACAACAACAGCCAAAGACTTTTTTATTAACCAGGGATATCGGGTAATTAGTCGCGAAGACGTCCCGTTGCCGATAAAAACCACTTCTGAGTTTTCATCCGTTTGCCCATCATCGGCGATCGTGATGGCGAAAAGCCTTGCATGAAAAAGAAAATCCTTTTTGTTTGCGTTGAAAACAGCAATCGTTCGCAAATGGCCGAAGCACTTGTAAAGATCCTGGGCAAAGATGCAGAAGCATACAGTGCGGGCTCAAAGCCGTCCGGAACAATAAATCCAAAAGCAATTGCTTCTATGAAGCAGTTGGGATACGATTTATCCGGGCATAAGTCAAAATCACTGGATGAAATAAAGCAGTTTGCACCGTTCGATGCAGTTGTCACCATGGGCTGTGGAGACGCATGTCCATGGATGCCGGCAAAAAAATTTATGGACTGGGACATTCCTGATCCCAAGGGAATGAATGAGCAGGACTTTGACAAAGTCAGGGATCAAATAAGGAATCAGGTAGAAGATCTGCTGGCTTCGCTGTGAAATAAAAAGGCTTTTACTTTGCGTCAAACTTCATTGTTTGAATCCTCCTTTTTTTTCAAATCGCGTTTACATCTTTCTTTTTGGACTGCTCGGATTAGTTTATTTCGTTGGCCTGTTTGTCCCGCTGATGGATAATGATTCGGCGCATCACGCAAACATTGCTCTTCACATGTATCTCAGCCGGGATTACATAAACCTGGTTGATGCTGGCAAAGATTATTTAGACAAGCCTCATCTCCTTTTTTGGCTCTGCGCCTTTAGCTATAAAATCTTTGGAGTTACAACTTTCGCGTATAAACTGCCAACGTTCCTTTTTACAATTCTTGGAACCTATTCAACGTATCGGCTGGGAAAAGCCTTATATCATCATGAAGTTGGAAAATTGGCCGCGCTGATCGTTGCCGCGTCATTTGCATATATTCTTGCAAATAACGATGTGCGGATGGATGCCATTCTTACTGCCTGCGTTGCTTTTGCTTCCTGGCAGGGTGTTGAGTTTATTCAACAAAAAAAAGTTTTGAATGCAGTAGGTCTTGCACTGGGATTGGGTCTTGGCTTTGACACCAAGGGACACATTGCCGTGTTTACACCAGCTATCGGATTATTGTTCTATATCTTGTTTCGCAGGCATTGGAAAATCTTTTGGAACTGGAAATGGCTTATTGCAATAATTTGTTTTGCAGCCTTTATTTCCCCTGTTGTTTATTGTTATTACGTGCAGTATAATTTGCACCCGGAAAAAATTGTGCGAGGACGAGATCATATCGATGGAATAAAATTTATTTTAATCGGCCAAAGTGTCGAGCGATTCCGGGGAGAGACGTTTGGGGAGAATGTAAACAGGGATTATTTGTTTTTCTTCCATTCTTTTCTTTGGGCATTTGCTCCGTGGAGCATTCTCGCATATATCGCTATTGTTAGTCGCCTGAAGCTTTTTTTTGAAAGAAAAGATGAGTGGCTTTCCACGGTTACATTTATTGCAATTGCATTGATCTTAACCTTATCAGGCTTTAAACTTCCTCACTACCTCAACATAATTTTTCCTGCAACAGCTGTAATGACCGCTTCCTGGATTTTAGGCAAGACTTTCAGTCCAAGAGTTATTTACAGTATTCAACTCAGCATCTGCCTTATTCTATTGATTCTTGTCGCTGTGATAAACACATGGGCTTTCCCTGTAAGAAATTTTTTTATCGTTGTTGTTGTCATACTCTTGCTGGCCGTGGCCTTCTATTTTGTAAAAACTCAAGAACAAAACTACTGGCAGAAAAGCATTGGGCTTTCGGTGGCTTCTATTGCCGTTGGTTTTTTCCTGTTAAATGGAAATTTTTATCCTCAACTATTAAAATACCAGGCTGGCAACGAATTAGCTAAAAAAATCAAAGGCAATGTGGATCCCGCTAATATTTATTTCTGGAAAGATAACTACAGCTCGTCCTTCAATTTTTATACGGCTACAGAAAGAAAGCAATTTGATGATTCGATATTTCTTAAAGGGAGAAAACCAATATGGCTCTTGTTTGATGAGCGCAACCTTGCCGAAATTAAGTCGGCCGGATACAAGATAGGATTAACTTATTCCGCTGTCGATTATGGAGTGTCCAGGCTCAACATAAAATTTATAAACCCTGGCCGAAGAAATGATGAATTATCTGAATTAACGATTGGCGAAGTTACCGCTAAAGACTAAGCCGTTTTATTGCGTTACGTGCAATATTAGATCATTTAATAAAGGTGCTAAGGACGGAAGTATTTTTTGTTGTGCCACTTCATATGAGAACCACTCCCCCCTGTCAACTTCCGGTACATCTATGTATCTCCCGGATTTTGGTGGCCACTCGAGAGGAAATGAATTGCTTTTAATTGAACCTTCATCAATATCGCCTTCAACCGCCCAGGCATAAACAATTTTTTTGCCGTCCTTATATTTAACCGGTGTCAGAGGGACAAATTTGCCATTTAATTTCTGGCCAGTTTCCTCCTGGAATTCTCTTTTAGCGGCCGCTAAAGGTTCTTCATCGCTGTCAAATTCGCCTTTAGGAATAGTCCAGACACCAATATCTTTATTTTTATAAAATGGACCCCCCGGATGACAAAGGAAAACTTCAGGCCTCTTGTTCTTTATTCGATAGAGTAATATTCCGGCGCTTTGTTTGGGCATACAATGTATTTGCTCTTGGTATGACGCTATCTATTCTTACGCGTCAGGACTACGCCATGCCACTTTTTGTTCAGGAACGTGAGGCATACCAATAATGTCTCTATAAAGATCCGGCCGTCTTGCTTTTTTATAACGGAAACCTCCCGCCTTCGTAAGCTTATCTGCTGTTATGGTAGCAGTTTGGATTTCGTCACCCAGCTTTCGACACTCTGCAATAATATCGCCAAACGGATCAATGATCATTGAACAACCATTTTTTAATTGGTCATCATCCATTCCGATCGCATTTGAAAAAATTAAATAAATGGCATTATCATATGCCCTCGCAGGCAGCCATTTCATTAACCACTGGCGTCCTTTTAAGCCGTCGAATTCTTGTCTCAATGTAGTTGGGTCGCTGTCGCGATTGCGCCACAGTTCGGGATCAACAAATCCCGCACCAGGCCTTTCCGAAGGAGTACACATGGTAACGTGTGGCATGAAAATGATGTCGGCGCCTAACAAGTTTGTGGCCCTGACGTTTTCGGGAATGTTGTTATCATAGCAAATTAAAATTCCACACTTCCAACCAAATAATTCAAAGACGCAATATTTATCTCCAGGTTTCAAGTATGGATTTAT
>VBAQ01000244.1 GCA_005883765.1 Bacteroidota bacterium | reverse complement strand
TTGTTAGCAATTATGACAGCAGTCTGATTGGAGAAAATACCGAAGCCGCGCAGTAGGTAAATATTTTTGAGATCGCATTAACCTCCGAAGGCGATGACAGAATTAATCCGCAATAGTGATCTCTGCCAGACGGGATCAACCAACCAGAACCAATCCCGAAGGGGTGATAGAAATAGTTGCTTACTCATACCTCCAGGATGACAGAATTAATCCGCAATAGTGACCTCTGCCAAACAAAATCGACTCAACCAGAATCAACCCCGAAGGGGTATGAGGATTATAGAAAATTCGAGGCGTCAAAAACAACCCCGAACGTCGTGATAGAAATGATTGCTTACTCGTGGCGCTCAAATCTTGGATGATCAATATCTTTAAAATATCACTCCTTCGGAGTTTGCAAATTCCGATTTAATATTAGCTATAATAATGTAAGCCCTTCGGGCTTTCCGCCGGTGATTGTTAGCGATTATAACAGCCGTCTGATGGGAGAAAATACCGAAGCCGCGCAGCAGGTAAATATTTTTGAGATCGCATGAACCTCCGAAGGCGATGACAGAATTAATCCGCAATAGTGACCTCTGCCAGACGGGATCGACCAACCAGAACCAACCCCGAAGGGGTATCAGCATTATAGACAATACCGAGAATCAAAAACATAAACCCCGAAGGGGTGATAGAAATAGTTCCTTACTCGTACCAACAGAATGACAGAATTAACCAGCAATAATGACCTCTGCCAAACAAAATCTCTGCCAAACAAAATCGACTCAACCAGAATCAACCCCGAAGGGGTATGAGGATTATAGAAAATATGCGACAAAAAATAAACCCCTAAGGGGTGAGAGAAATTACTTCACGTCTTGCCGATTAACAATGTCAAATTATTTTTATAATTATCACTTACTGGCAACTCCATTGATCCGACCAGGAGACTGTTTTTTTTGATTGAAGTAATGGAATCTTTGGAAACAATATAAGACTTGTGGATCCGGATAAATTGGGAAGCTGGCAACTGCTCCTCCAGGGTCTTCATGCTTATGCGGGTGACGACCGGTTTGGTGCTACTTTTTAAACGGATCTTCACGTAGTCTTTTGATCCCTCGATCCAAAGCACATCGGCAAATACTACTTTCAACAAACTATAATCTACATTCACAAAAAAATAGTCTGAGGTTTTTGCTTCAGCAGGTTTGTTGCGAAGATTATACAATTCATAAGCTTTATTGCAAGCTTTAAGAAAACGATCAAAGGGAACAGGTTTCACGAGATAATCAACTACGTCCAGATTAAATCCTTCGAGTGCAAATTTTTCATAGGCCGTCACTAAGATAAACATCGGTTTCTGCGTAAGGCTTTGAATGAACTGCAACCCGGTCAATCCTGGCATTTGTATGTCAAGAAATACAAGATCAACTGGGTGGTCTTGCAGGGTCTTCAAAGCTTCAAGAGAATTGTTGTACGCGTCAATGAGCTGCAGAAATGGTACTTTGCTTATGTTGTCGGCAAGAAGTTCAAGTGCAAGTGGTTCATCGTCTATGGCGATGCATTTAAGCATTAATGAAGGTTTAGTTGCAATGATATGGTAAACCAACCGTTTTTCTTATTGATAAGCAAGGAATGATTTTTTGCATACAATAAATTTAATCGTCTCTTTACATTTGCTAATCCTATTCCCGGAGTTTCATCTTTCGGGTCCTCTCTATGGTCGGATTTATTGCTGACCGATTGCACAACGGCAAGTTGATTGTGGAATGTAATTTCAAACTGATCGTTGTATTTGTTGCGAACATTAAAATATAACATATCATTTTTGGCTGTCAATTCAATATCGATCTCTGCATTCTCAATAAGCCCCGTTCCATGCTTAAAAGCATTTTCTACAAATGGTATTAACAACATGGGCTCGATTTCATAGTCCTTGTCAACATTTTGCATGCATGACTTGATCGTCACGTGATTGCCAAAACGCTGTTTTTGGAGGTCGATATAGCTTTGCAGGTATTCAATTTCTTTTTGCAATGAAACCTTTGCATCGGTTTCATAAAGCATATAGCGCAACAAAGAAGAAAGCCTGATGAGAGATGGCTCCAGTTGAGCAGAGCCTTTTCTTGCCAATGCCACCATATTGTTCATGATGTTAAACATAAAATGAGGACTCACCTGCGATCGTAAAAGCGATAGTTCAGTTTTAAGGTTCTCGTTCTCTTTTTCTTTTTGCAGCCGGTCTTCTTTAACCCGGTCATTGATCATTTTATAAGCCGTGCTGGATGCCAGGATAAAAAGAATGGGAAAGGTATTGAACGAAAAAAAGTTTTTTATCTTATATGAAAAACCAGTGATTAAAAAAGAGAAAGCCGCCCAATCAGCAATGAGCACTACGATAAAAAGCGAAACCAGTAAAATTCCATAGGCCCAGAATTTTCTTTTATAAATAAACCTTGGAACGATAAAAAAGGCATTGAAATAAAAGAGACATACAAGGATAGCACGATTGATAAAAATGAGGTACTGGAGGTTTTTTGTCTTTAAAAAATCACTAGCCTTTTGGGGATCAATGGAAGGCCGCAACAGGTAAGGCAGGGAAAATATAAATGCCCAGCATACTGTATGTAACAAAATAATTACCCACCGGTTTGTATACCATTTTGATCCCATTGCTGAACCTCGTTTTAATAAAACCTGCGATCCTTATAAAGTTATTTTTTTATAGCTTAATTTCCTACCTGCTGCATTGCATTTTGTGAACCTTCTGACTCAGCTTTCGTATTCTTGCGTTTGAATAACGACATATCCATTTGTCCAAATCTGAAAGCAAAAGTGAGACGCATCATTGGAACATCCGGCAACCGGTGATTATTCTGGATAAAGAAACTACTCTCAGAAAATTGATCAAACTTTCTTGTGCGGAATATATCATTAACGTTAAAAGTAACAGAAGCCGCATTATTCTTTAGAAAACTTTTTTGAAGACCTGCATCAATTCCATAATTGGACTTGATGTAACCTTGTGCAGCACTCTGCGAGCCACCACCCGGAGGGCCGCCGCCGCCAGGACCAAAGCCGCCACCCTTATTGATTGGCAAATTGGTTTTCGATTGATATGTTCCGGATAGCTGCAGCTTAAAGTTCTTCGGGAGTTTAAAATTGTTATTCATTTTGGCAAACCAGCTCCACAAAGCCTTTTGAGAGCTGCCCGTTATATTGTCCGTATTGATTTTTGAATTATAGAAATTGATGTTGGTATTTGCATCCCACCATTTCGTGAAAGTATTTTGCGAGGTGATCTCCGTGCCTATTGATCGACTGGAATTGGCATTGATGTATGTACTGATCGGCCGCTTGTCGCCGGAAGCCACAGTAATGGTATCCAGGAATCGTGTGATCAGGTTCGTAGAATGTTTGTAATAAACAGAGGCCAGGATAGTGTTGTTTCCCTTAAGGGTTTTGGAGTATGAGGCCTCCAGCGAGTTGGTAAATTCGGGTTTTAATCCGGCATTTCCGCGGCTCCAGTTCAACTGGTCAGTAGAATCAATAAAAGGAATTACCTGCATAAAAAATGGCCGGTTGATGCGCCGCGTATAGCTTAGCTGTAATTCCTGTTTGGCTTTTAATTTTTCACTCAGGAACACCGAGGGAAAAAGACTGATCGGGTATTTGTTTGTGAACTTTTGCTTCGTGTCTGTCAACTCTCCATTGTAGTCGGAACTCTCAGCTCTCAGTCCAACCTGGTATCCGAAATTTTTGATGGAGTTGGTAAAGGAAGTATAGGCAGCATAAACATTGTCCGTATTCTTGTAATTGCTCGTGGCAGATGGAATGAGCATAAATTCTCCGGATGAGGCCTCATAAAAATAATTCCCCTGGCCGTTGCTGAGCTTCCGTAACTGTGCTCTTACGCCGGCCTCTAATTTTGCCGAGCCTTTAAATGGATTTACATAATCGCTTTGTATTGTGAAAAACTGGTTGGTGCCACTTCCTATGATCTGTTGTTGAATATTTCCTTTTTGGGTGCCTCCGTAGCTTGAATAAATGTTGGTATTGTAAAAAGCATTGTTATTATTTTTTCCCGAAAAAAAGTTGGCGTCTGCCGTGAGTTCTTCGCCTTTTTTTGCAAACTGGTATTTGAAGCTACCCTGCAAACCATTGGCATTAAATTCTCTTTTTGTTTTGGTATTACGCTCACTATAACTAACGTATGATCCACCCTCAAACGCACTATCCGTTCTCAGAAAATCAGATGGTTTAAATTCACCATGGACTTTTATCGCGGCAAGGGAGAATGTAGTACGGTTGGTAGCAAAATAATCAACGCCGACACGACCAAAAAGAAAGCCGCCATTCATACGAGACTTGCCAATCTGGTCGACCAATAGATTTGGAGAAGCAAGCAAATTTCTGATGTCAGTCGAACTTGTACTGCGATTTCTCATCTCGTTTCCAAAGGTGCTTACAGAGACGTTTATCTTGTTTTGGCGAACATTGAAGCTTCCACCGCCATTTATGCCGCCTCGCTTATCCACACCGGCCGTCACATTCCCATTGTATCCGCTCTTTTTATTTTTCTTTAAAATTATATTCAGGATCCCCGCATTTCCGCCTGATGCATCATATTTTGCTGAAGGATTCGTAATGACCTCTACGCTTTCAATGGCGTCAGCAGGAATTTGATCGAGGGTAAGCGTCGTGGGGCGACCATCAATATAGATTTGAGGCGTTGCATTTCGCAATGTCACATTTCCATCAATATCGACATTCACTGAAGGAACATTTTTCATGACATCAACAGCCGTGCCGCCTGCGCTCACAATATTTTGACTGACGTTAAAAACTTTTTTGTCAATGTCCATCCGTAAACGACCACTTGTTGCCGTAACCACAACCGCCGATAATTGCTGCGCGTCCGTCTTCATCGTGATCTTGCCAAGATCTTTTTCAAAATTGGAAGCGATGGCGCTCATATCCGGCGTTTGGCTATTGCCCGTGGGTGCACCACCTTGTGGCATTTTCATTTGGAAGGCGACTGCCTGATCGTAAGGCTTATAGCCAATAGCAGTAATCGTCAGCTTCAACTGTCCGAAAATGGGCAGATTTTCGAGGTTGAAATCTCCATTACCCTGGCTCGATACGCCCTTCAAAAGCACCTGTTTCATTTTTTTTGTTGCTGTATCCATCTTACTTTGGAGCAGCACGACTGAAGCATCCCGAATTCCCCTTCCG
>VBAQ01000243.1 GCA_005883765.1 Bacteroidota bacterium | reverse complement strand
GCGACGAAAGGGAAGGGTGGGTGACAGAAAGGGGTTACCAGGCTGCAATCTTTGACGATCTACCCAACTTTTAAAACTTTATTTCCATGCTTTTCTAAGAAACCTCAACCAGTTTCCATGCATGATCTTGCCAATATCTGCTGTCGAGTAGCCTCTTTTTTTTAGCAATAGTTGAACATTTTGCAGATCAGCGATTGTCTCAAGATCGTAAGGGCTTTGCTCTTTTCCAAAGGCTCCGTCAAGGTCGGAACCAATAGCAACATGATCTGCATTGCCCGCAAGTTGGCAAATATGATCAATGTTGTCAATAACTTTCTCAAGGTCACAATTCATTTCTATTGGCATCGATTGTCCGCGGACCCAGTTTGG
>VBAQ01000180.1 GCA_005883765.1 Bacteroidota bacterium | reverse complement strand
TTGAGGGCTGGTCAAATCGTGATTGAAACGAAATGATGACTCTTAATTATTCTTTATTAATTATTAATTATTAATTGATGTTATGTAGCCAACTCTGTGAAGACACGGATCACGCCAGCCGTCGCAGAGGATAACCTTATCAACCCCCATAAATATTCTTTTCCAAAAATTCATTTCTGAATTTCCCATGGGGATCATACTGTGCAACTATTTTTTTAAAATCATTGATCTTTTTATAATGAGATGCCAGTTTTGACGGAGACATCGTGAACAACTTACCCATATGCGGCTTTGGATTGAAAGGCCCTAGTTCGCTTTCTATTACCGGCAGTAATTTACTTACAGCTTCCCATTTTTGTTTCCAGGTGAAATGGATGGTTACAGAAGGCTGTTTGTAACACGGGCTCATCCACAAATTGTCCTCATGAATGGTGCGTATCTCAGAAATAAAAAGATGCGGACCGATTTGTTTTCCTAGTCTTTGAATAGCAAGAATTGCATCCATTGCATTGTGTCGCGGAACAAAATATTCCGCCTGCAACTCTTTTCCACTGCTCGGTGTAAAGCCCATTTTGAAATGTGGCAATCGCTCATACCAGGCACCAGGCACACCCATCTGCTCAGTACAATTTTCTGCAGAAAGCTCGATTATAGGATGAAGATTTTTTGTTGCGGGCGCAGCTCCAAAAAAATCTTTTTTGGCTTCACTGTTGGCTTTATCATCAACACGGCTTTTTATCCAAACCTCGTTAATGCTTTCGTTTTGCCAATCCGTAAAAAGACTGACGCTGTAGGCTGAGGATACAATTTCGTCAAGGTGTTTTTTTAGCTGTGACAATGGCAGTTTCGTATACACGTATTGACGCATCATAAACGCAGGCTGAATATTCAATGTAACTTTTGTTATCACACCAATCGCACCAAGGCCAACAACCGCTGCATAAAATTTTTCACCATCAACTCTTGACAATTTTACCAGGTTGCCATCCGAATTAACAATTTCAAGACCGGCGACTGCAGTTGCAAGATTCCCGTTTTTGACACCCGAGCCATGCGTGGCGGTAGTAATGGCGCCTGCAACAGAAATATGAGGCAGCGATGCAAGATTATGTAGCGCAAAACCTTTGTCGTTAAGCCAGGGACAAAGCTCACCATATCTCATTCCACCTTCAATGGTAACCGTTTTTGCATTTGCATCCAATGTCACCACTTTATTCATATTCCGCAGGGAAACAAAATTGTATTTGCTATCAGCAATCGTGTTAAAACAATGTCTTGTGCCCAGTACTTTTAGCTTCTTGTATTTTTTGACGAGTTGTTGTACTTCTTCAACTGATTTTGGGTAGTCAATCTTGTTCGTGCTGTATTCCAAATTGCCGGCCCAGTTTTTAAGTTTCTCTTCCTGGATCCAGCTTCTGAGCGGCGCAATGAAAGGCGCAGCTAAAACCGCAGAAGATAATTTTATAAATGTCCTTTTTTTCATAAGCAATAGATTTAAACTAAAAATTTAATCTTTTTATCTCAGGGTTTTCAAGGCCCCCTGAATTGTGATCAATTTTTAAAATCATTGTCTATTTTGCTTCAGCCTCGATCACAATTTTATTCTTTCCAAAATCAAAACTCCTCGCTGCTTCCAGTGTGAGCTTATCATCATGAAAATGACACGTGAATGTTTCCGTATGCGGACTTTCAATATACCGAAGCACCAGTTCGAGTGTATTGGCATCTTTCCATGTATAGCTTGCGGTAATTTTTGCAGGATAGATCATGCTGTTATTTTCAATCATAGATCCTGTTAAGGCGGGTTCGGGCAGACGGGTCTCGCCAGCCCGCCATTTCCCGGTACCAAAAGCAATTTCATAGCTCGTTGTATCGGTTTGAAATTTGACGCGGCAGAGGTCATTTGAAAAATTAAAACCGATATTTTTCAAAGAAAAAACGTTGGAGGATGCAGTAAAAGTTTTCCCATTGATCGATGCTGCAAAAGCCTGGGTATTTTTTTGCAGGGGAGGTAAAGCGAGTGTCCTGGTTTTTTCTTTCAATCTTTCAACGGCAGCGGCATCCGGCGGCAGTTTGGATTCTTTAAATGCAGGTAATAAGTATTGCCATACGAGGTCGATCTCTTCCTGCATGTCAGGCGTTTCCGCCGTAATGGCCAGCACCGCATCCTGTTCCGGCATGACTATCATGAATTGTCCGAAAGCTCCATCACCACGAAAAGCATTATGCCTGCAACGCCACATTTGGTAGCAATATCCCTGCAGCCAGTCGCTCGAATCTTTGCGAGACTGTGGCGCCTTCGGATCCTGCATGATCTTGGCGGTGCTCGCTTCCTCAACCCATGACGCGGGTATTACTTGCTTTCCATTCCATTTACCTTTCTGCAAAAAAAGCTGGGCAAACTTTGCCATGTCTTCGGTTTTCACTCTTAGCCCCCAGCCACCTGTGTTGATGCCTTGCTTGTCCATTTCCCAATCCATTCCTTCAATCCCGAGTGGATCGAACAATCTCGGTCTTAAATAATCAATTATTTTTTGACCTGTCACTTTTTGAACGATGGCAGAGAGCATGTATGTGCCCAGGGAATTATAAAGAAACACGGAACCCGGTTGATGCAGGATGGGAGTAGCAAGGAATCCTTTGATCCAGTTTGTATATTTTGTACCCACAGTGCCCGTTGGATCAGGATCTTGTCCATCGGACATAATCAATGCATCTTTCACCGTGAGCTGCGAAAGGTATTTGCTGACCGTATCCGGCAAATCGTTCGGGAAAAACGAAACGACTTTGTCATTTAATGAAAGTTTTCCTTCGCTCACAGCAAAGCCAACAGCCGTGGCAGTAAAACTTTTACTGCATGGATATAAAGTGTGCTTGAGATCCGATCGGTAGGGATCCCACCAGCTTTCAGCGATAACTTTCCCGTGTCGAAGCAACATGAAACTGTGAAATTCTGTCTTACTTTTTTCTGCCGCGTCTAAAAATTGAATGATACTATTGGATGAAACACCTTCTGCTTCCGGCACGCCGCGGGGAAGCGTAGCTGTTTTCTGTGCAGGAACATTCAAATAAAGCAATAGTAGCAGTGATGAAGAAACTAGCCGGCAGGTTACCATAAAAAATTTATTTGGGAGAGTTGGTTGATCCTTAAAGCTATGATAATTTGCCGACTGAATCAGTCTCTATTGCAACTGGTATAAATCTGGTTCCAAAAAAATGCCATCGCTTCAACTTTGACAATAAATGGATAAAGAGTTGACGTTTCATATCGTTATCATTAAGCCACCTCCCCATGTCGATTATGGATTACAGAAAGGATCAGGCAGGAATTATGAAACGGTGCAAAAACAAAAATCAAAGAGCCGGGAAGATTTATCTTTCAAATGCGTGGTTAAAATAAAGGGGGAAAGATCAAAAGATCATCTGCCAAAACTTTCTGGTCCGTTTGTTCAGGGGAGTGCATTGGATAGATTTATTTATATAGGCATCGGAACTTTTGCAGGAGAGTCTGATTCGAAGTGGAGCAGGAGACTCAAGATTCCTATGACTGGAGTTTCGTGGGATGTTGTTGACCGAATCGTTTCTGAAGAAAAGCTCATGCTGGAATCTCATGTGCCCGGTACAGGGAAAGATGGAAGCCCAAATTGCGGGACCGTAAAACCTTTTGATGGCTGGAGAATAGCAAACCGCAAAATGTGCAACGATTAAAGCATATAAGCTTATTCGGAGTACCGTCGGTTGCCCATCATGTCGTTTGCAAATAATATTAATGACACTTTCCTAATTCAAAAACAGGAAAATTCAATTAGCGAATGACTTGAGGATGCAGTGATGAATTCTAGGAATAACTAAAACCCGAATTAACTATCCGGGTTTTGTTCGTTAATTTAACTTTAATCAAATATTATTTCGCTTCTCGTTTCATCAACTCCCAATCATAACCGTCAACGGATCCCAGTTTCACCGTCCTATTAGCGCTTTCCAGCGTTGCTTGATACTGCGTTCCGTCTTTCGTGCTCACCTCGCTGATTTTTGTGATCCAGTAGTCCTTATAATTTCGTTTCAGATCAAATTGAAGTGTGAGCGGCAGCAATGAAAAATGAACATTCCGAACAACAGCCAATCGTTCTCCCTCGTTATTGTAATATGCAGAAAGCCGCATGTTATTAAAAGTAAAATCAACTTCCACGAACTGAGCGTCGATATTCCATTGTACATCTGCAGCACCCGCAAATTGTGTGTTGAAGATGTGCTGTATATTTTTGTCAATTTCTTTGCCATGGGCCAGTGCTGTGGTACCGAACGTCACCATTACCAGGAGCAGGGCTATAATCATCTTTTTCATAACAGTTTTTTTAAATTTCTCCGATATATTTTTTTAACAACTCAAAAATACTACGCGCAGCAGGGGAAAGAAAGCTTTCATCAGCGAGCTCCAATTTTAAGGCGGTGAAATGCGCATTTTAGGGGATGAAAAAACTGAATCACCTTTGTTGCTAATGGCATAAATTTATATTCGCGCATTAGAACAGAACAACAACAGTGATGGCACAAAAAGATATTCCTCTTAAAACTTCCATTGCACCATGGTTGACCGTCGCAGATGGTCCTAAGGCCATAGACTTTTACAAAATGGCGTTTGATGCTGTTGAAACATATCGCCTGGAAATACCCGACGGAGGAGTCGTGGTAAAACTCTCTGTCAATGGCGCAGAATTTTGGGTTAGCGCCAATAACTCCGGCGATGAATCCAACAATCAACCACTTGTTTGTGATAACATCCGAATGATATTAACTGTTAGTGATCCGGATAGTTTTTTTGCAAGAGCTCTCAAGGCAGGTGCGTCGGAGGTTTTTCCAGTAGGCGAGGAACATGGATGGCGATTGGGGCGATTGGTTGATCCTTTTGGTCTGCATTGGGAGATTGGACGTCCTCTATGATGGCTGTGTTCTTTGCGTCCAACCACAAACGTTAGGACGCAGAGTGCGCGGACCTGCCAGCCGGTAGGCAGAGAAGACGCGAAGAGCGCAAAGAATTCGGAGCAAAGTCAACCTTCGTCGTTGCGTGAAACAATACTGATCCCTATTCAAACTTCCTCCT
>VBAQ01000144.1 GCA_005883765.1 Bacteroidota bacterium | reverse complement strand
TGGATGCAGTTTCAGGAGTTGGCGCAAGAGCACCATATAAAATTTGTGTGGGTAAAGTGGCATGCTGACAATCCTTTCAATAATCGATGTGACGAGCTTGCAACAACGGCTGCGGATGGAACTGACCTATTGATCGATGAAGAATACGAAAAAGATAAGAATACTCTTTTTGAATAGCCTTAAAGGAGTTATCGTGCTAAAGAAAAGTCAAGCTGCCTGCGGTTGAATTTTAATCACGAACCGCTCATACAAATAAAAGCAGCCGAAGAAAATTCCATTGAACAACAATGTGGCCCATACGCTTCCACGAAAAAACGGGAGACCCGCCACAAAACAATTTATTAAACCTTCGAAAGTTTTTGGATAAGGCTGATTGTTTATATCCAATCCCCCGCCGATCCAGTCAAAAAAATTAGAAGTGAGATAAAAGAAAATAGCGCCGGCCAATGATCCAACAATGATAGAACCAATTTTATTCCTTTTAATAAAGAAACCAATTACCGTAATTGAAGTAAACAAAATATAGTTTACCCATTGTCCTTCATAAAACCCCTTTATCGGCGTCAATCCCTGCGAGTACAGAGCCTGGTATAAGACGTCAGAAACCAGCATTGACAAAAGGGGCACAAGAAAAGAAAATCTCTTGTCCCGAATAACTGAGCCAGCAAACAAAGCCATGGCAATTTGCGGCGCAAATCCAAAGGGGCGGCCATCCCACACGCGGTAAAGAGCGGCTGAGATCACCAGCAAAACAAAAACGAGAATTAGAGCCTTATTATTTTTCATATCCCGGTAAGTAAGTTTTTTTTGGAAAGGGAATACAAAAATAAATGAATTGGAGGAATACTCGTTATTGGTTTATTCACTACTGTGAACTGGCACTGATGCTCTATATACGTCCGCGTCCTCTGACGCCCGCAAAGAAATATGCTGATGGGCTATGATAAAGACAGCTTCTCCCCTCTTGATTTCAAGCTGCTCAGGTGGGGAATTGATCGAAACGTTTCCGCGAGTTACTAAAAGGATCTCAGCGGTGGCTGATTCAAATGATGCTGTATCGGATTTTTTTAATTTGAAGCAGCTCAATTTAAAATCAGGAGCAGCGGTTCGGTAAAGTTCCTCTTGCTCATTGATCCTTTGAGGACGAACAATGCGGGGAATGGTTTCTTCAAACTTTACATGTTTCATTAATTCTTTCACATCGACATGTTTCCTAGTCAGCCCGCCGCGCAGAACATTATCTGAATTGGCCATGATCTCGACGCCCTGGCCTTCGAGGTATGAATGTGGTATGCCGGCATCCTGGAATACGCCTTCATCTTTTTTTAAATGCAATAAATTGAAAAAATAGATAGAGAAAATTCCCCTGTCCATCACAAGCGCCTGGCTGTTCGTTGTTGGCAGCCCGGATGAACTGGGTTCCCGGTTGAATGTTAGCGCCGCACGAGCCGCCCAGAAGCTTTCATCATCTTTTCTCAATTGCCCGTTTCTATACAAAGGGATAATTCGCCCTAAAAGCGGTTGCAGAACCTGGTTCACTGTTTCCTGCGGCATTTCCATCGCAGTTTTATAGAGTTGGTCATAGCCTGCCGAATTGAATATATCCAGGAGTTGTTTTAATTCAGGAATGGCTTCAAGCGTTGTTCTCAATTGCGCGACCGGTTTAAATCCGTGCAATAACCAAAACTCGTTTAACGCCACCAAAAATTCTGGTTTGTGATTATCGTCTCTGTAATTTCTCTGTGGTGAGTCTAAAGGAATACGTTCTTTATTTTCCCGGGCAAACTCAATTTCGGCCTCATGTTTTGCCGGGTGAACCTGGATGGAAAGCATGTCGCCTACATCAAGCAACTTCAGGAGGTAGGGCAAACCACCAAATTTTTTTGCGATCGTCTTTCCCAGTATTGCTTCTCTTTCCGCAGCAACAAACAGGTTTAATCTAATCTCCTTTGCTTCGCTAAAAATAATGGAGGAATCAATGCCATGGGCACCCAACCAATATTCAGCCATGGGTTGCTTTTCCGGATTTGGTTGTGATAATAACTCCGAAAGAAATTCTTTTCCTCCCCAATCATAGGTTTTTATAACTCCTTTCAATTTAAAGATCCCCGATTGGCTGCCGCTCATGCTGAAGTTTTGTATTTTGAAGTAAAGATAGGATATGGCCTCACACAACCAGTTGGGCAAGGAAGCAGAGCAAATGGCCGTAAACTATCTTGTAGAAAAGGGTTACGAAATTCTCCACTGCAATTGGAGATATTCCCGTTACGAAATTGATATCATTGGGAAGAAGAATAATTTACTTCGCATCATTGAGGTGAAGTCTCTGAAAACGTCAGACCTCAGGTATCCCGAAGAAAGTGTGACCAGGAAGAAATTCAGATTTCTGCTAAAGGCGGCTGACGAATTTCTTTTTCAAAATCAGCAATACCGGCATGTGCAATTTGACATACTCTCTATCGTGTTACATCCCGAAAAGGAACCGGAATATTTTTTAATCGAAGATGTTTTCCTGTAACGATGAAAAGACAAGAAATGCCTTTCAAATTTTCCCTTTGGAAGTCAAGGGCTTCAATTTTTCCATCATTTTTTCTACCATGCGATACGTGGCCGGGCAAAACTCGACATTTTGTTTATGCACATGCATGTATTCAACCATTTTTTTCCTTGGCAGATGAGGGAAGCCAGCGCAGTCAAGCGGTCTGACCTCATAAATAGTGCACAGGTTAGTCTCAAGGTCGAGAAATTGACAGGGTGTGTTGCGATTCATCCAATCGCCACTGCTGCGTTCCTGGTACAGCCATTTATTTTTGAGCTCCCGCACGGTCATTCCGAGATGCGCAGAAATTCTTTTCATATCTTTTAGCGTATACGTCGGGGTCATCGATTTGCAGCAGTTTGCACACTTAACACAGTCGATTTCTTTCCACACTTCATGCTCCACAGTTGCTGTAAGTTGATCCAATTTTTTTGGAGGATTCTTTTCAAGGCGAGCGAGAAATCTTCTGAAAGCGGTTTTACGATGTCGAACTCTTTGCTTGAACGATCGCAGGCTGATAGACATATGTACTTGTTAATGCCGAAGATAATTGAATTATCGCTCAAATAACATACCGCATGATATTTCATCATTAAATCTATTTTTGCGGAAACCTAAAAAATTTTTATGCCATTAAAACTAATTGTTATTTCTTCAGTGCTTGCATTTGTACTGTCAGCCTGTTCAAACAAAAATTCGGCAAGAGCTAAAAATTCATTTTGTGACACTGTTTGCATGAGTGACAGTCTTAAGTTCATTGAAGCCAATAATCCCCTAAAACCTTATGTGTACATAAGTGCTAAGAACTGCACGGGCGATACGCTAACCTGGGGCTATGAGGGGCAAAACAAGAATATTCTGTTCAATTACAAATTGAACAAAGACTACACGCGTTGCCTGATAAAAGACACTGCCTTTGCCTTGCTTGTATTTAATACGTGTGACAATGGGCGAGGTTATTTTATGAAATTTTCCTTTGGCAAGAAAGCAAGTTTTAGAAAATCCACGAGTGCCATCAACAATTTTGATCCTAAATTCTCAGTTGCCGATAGCTTGCTGGCATATACGGACAAGGGAAATATTTTTGTGGAAGATATTTTAACGGGGAAAAAAGCTACATTGACGTTTGGCAGCTCATTGGACTTTGATTTCGATGCGATTCATGAAACGCTCGATTCTGTCAATATCACACGCAACCGCATCTGGGCAAAAGTGAAAATAGATGGTGATTGGAGGGCACTTGAAAAGAGTATCACTCTGCAATAACTTTATAAATCACAAAAACGAAATCGCGAGTTCCATGTGATTGCAAGCGAAAAATCAAGTAGTCTCCGATGATTTTAATATTGAAATTTTATTTGGTCCCGATGGCTATCGGGATTGTTTTTTGATATTTGGAAATTTTTGCGAATCATGTGGCAGTCTCAAAAAAAAGGTTTCAAAGCATACTTACAACTGGAAAAATCGCTTTCAGATAATTCCGTAAAAGCTTATTTGCATGATATCGAAAAATTGACCGGGTATTTTCAGGAGTCAAATCATTTAAAAGGCCCGGGTGATGTTCAGTTAAAGGATCTCGAAAAATTTTTAAAATGGATTGCAGAGCTAGGCATAACGCCAGCCTCACAGTCAAGAATAATTTCCGGTATAAGGGCATTTTACAAATATTGTTTGCTGGAAAATATCGTATCAAAGGATCCCACTTTGCTGCTTGAAGCACCGAAATTAAAACGATCATTGCCCGATGTTTTAAGTTTTGAAGAGATCGAGGAAATAATTTCTCAAATTGATCTGAGCAAACCCGAAGGTGGTCGCAACAAAGCGATCCTTGAAACGATGTATAGTTGTGGCCTGAGGGTTAGCGAGGTGGTCAATTTGAGAATTTCGCATTTATACCTTGATCTTGGATTTATCCGTGTACTTGGTAAAGGCGATAAAGAAAGATTAGTTCCGATTGGACGAAGCGCAGTAAAGTACATAAACATCTACAAGAATAAGATCAGGGTTCATGTGCAGCCGGTATACGGAAATGAGGATATTCTTTTTCTCAACAACCGCGGATCTAAATTATCGAGGGTGATGATTTTTTTGATCATTAAAGAGCTCGTTAGAAAAACGGACATCAAAAAAAACATCTCGCCTCATACCTTCCGCCACTCATTTGCCACGCATTTGGTGGAAGGTGGAGCTGATCTGCGCGCAGTGCAGGAAATGCTGGGACATGAAAGCATTACTACAACGGAGATCTATACGCATTTAGACAGGGAATTTTTAAGAAAGACACTTGAAAAATACCATCCGGCCTTTAAGCATCGATGATCGCATGCGTTCTCGGTGTTACGGCGATTTTTTTGTCTTGAAAAATTTTCCGATAGTGATACCAACCATACGATTCCTGATGGAAGGTCCGTCTTCTTCATTGCTCATGCTGATCAAATGCTGGACATAATGGGCGTAAAAGGTGAAACCACCGGTCATTTCAAAACCAAATTGAGCTACTACTGCAGCACCGTAACGGCCATAGCTGTTAAGAACACTGAATTTCATATTGCGGCTAACATTCTCGCCGGTCATTAAATTATATTTCTCTTTTCCGGATAAAATAAAGTTGAAAGAGGGTCCTGCCCGAAGAAAAAAGTGATTGGCAAACCGGCCAAGATCATATTGCAATAAAAGATCAATGTCGATCTCATGAAACCTGGTGTCGTTGTCTTTTGCCAGTAGATCGGGGGGAAATGAAGGGCGATCAAAAACGACTTTATAGCCCATCATCTTATACGACAATGCAGGGACAAAAGTCAGTTTGTTCTCGAAAGGGATTTTGTAATCGACGCCCACATGGAACCCATATTTAAAATCCGTCGATTGCTTGACATTTTCAACTGTGTAAATAGCCGATGAGGCGTGTGCTCCGGCGAAAACACCAAATTCGGTCTGTGCAAAAGCGACGAAGCAGTAAAGGAAGGTCACGGAAAAAATTGTGATTTTTTTCATCTTGTTAGGTTTAGTCCCCGGTCATTGCTCATTGAGTCAATGGTCATTTTAGAGACCAGAGACTTACTGACTATTGACTGTATTACAGGAAACGATGATGGCCTTTGCATAGGGGCATTGCCATCGGCAAGTGGTAGGATTTTTAAAGAGGCGGTAAAAATAGAAATAAAGTTTTGTTATTCAAAGTCCGCAAAAAAATTAAAATGAACGAATCATCCATTCCCTGACTCAAAATTTTTTTGCAGGATCTTTCAATTGTTTGCTCACGTTATACTGTTGGGAAGTCCCTTTGGGGATGGATAGGTTTTTCCACGTTTCATTCTTGATCATTCTTCCGATGTAAACGATTTGGCCAATATGGTAGGGATAATGTGCCAGTTGGCGATTAATCGCGTCAATAGCACTAATCGGTTCCTTTCGTATATAAATTGTTTTTAAAAGATCATCTCCCTTCAAAGAATTGAGCGTATCGAAAAGGCATTCCCAACCCTTATTCCAAATTTCTACAAGTTGTTGCCTGGTATAATCATGTATTTCAAATTCATTATCACGCTGACGCCAATCTTTTTCTCCGTCCTCGGTTAAGAAATTTGTCCAGCGACTAAGCATGTTGCCCGACACATGTTGAATGATGACAGCAATACTGTTTGATTCGGAGGAGGGCTGCCAGTGAAAATCTTTCTCTTCCAATTGTTCAAAGGTTTTTTCACCCAGTTCTTTATAATATTTCAACCTGCGAATAACGGTTGAAAGATATTCTTCACCAAGATTCATATTCTTCATTTTTTTGGTTATGAATTAAGTCACCAGCCTTCGGCATCATCATCGCCACGATTGTCGGCTACAGATTCAAATTTACCATCGGGCAATATCTTAATTACTTCCGTTCGTCCAATTTCGCCTCTCTGCCTGATCGCATATCCCATCTGTTGCAGAGCAGTGCCAACATTTTCAGGAAATCCATATTCGATGTCCAAGGTATCGGGCAGCCACTGATGATGAAATTTCGGCTTATACACTGCATCTTCGACTCCCATTTTGAATTCCAAAATATCCACCAGGGTTTGAAAAACGGAGGTCGGGATGGTAGTGCCCCCCGGTGTTCCCAGAACGAGGTACGGTTTATTATTTTTTAACACAATGGTCGGTGTCATAGAACTGAGCATGCGCTTTCCCGGCGCAATCGCATTTGCTTCACCACCAATGGCGCCGTACAAATTAGGTGTGCCTGGCTTTGCACTAAAGTCATCCATTTCATCATTCAAAAAAAATCCGGCTCCTGCAACTACCGTTTTACTGCCATAAGAGTCATTGAGTGTCGTGGTTACGGCTACCGCATTGCCCTCCTTGTCGATCACACTGAGGTGTGTGGTTTGTTCACTCTCTTTTTGTATTTCGCCGGGCCTGATCATTTTGCTGCTGCCGGCAACACCGGCAACATAGTCTTTCATTCTTTGCTGTAAATATCCGGGACTTACCAAGATTTTCGCCGGCACCTTGTAAAAATCTGCATCACCCAAATATTCTGCGCGGTCAGCAAAAGCGCGACGCTCGACTTCTGCCATTAATTGGACAGACGCTGGCGTCTCAAAACCCATGGTCGCTATATTCTTGTCTTCGATCATCTTCATCATTTGGTGTAACAACAGGCCACCACTGCTGGGCATGGGCATGCCAACGATTTCGTAACCCTTGTAATCAAATACATGCGGCTCACGATATTTTGCCTGGTAATCTTTTAGGTCTTGCGGAGTAATAATGCCGCCGCCGCGTTGCATCTCCTCAATCATCAGCCTGGCTGTTTCACCTTCGTAAAAACCTTTTTCTCCTAGATCACGAATCCGCTTCAATGTGTTGGCAAGATCAGTCTGAATTAAAGTATCGCCTGCTTTCCAGGTTTCTTTTACAAACACGGGCATTACCTTGTTATACGTCCTTAATTCATTTTGAATATTGTTGAGTGATTGGGCCTCCCTTTCCGTTAAAGCAAAACCCTTTTCTGCCATGTTAATGGCCGGTTGTATCAGGGTCTTAAAAGAAAGTTTTCCATATTTAGAAGAAGCAAATAATCCAGCGACCGTACCCGGAACTCCCGAAGCAAGATGTCCATTTACACTTTTGCCTGGTTGCACATTTCCTTTTTCGTCCAGATACATATCACGATCAGCATGCAGGGGTGCTATTTCACGGTAGTCAAGGGCAAGCAGCTTGCCGTTTGCTAACCTGGCTACCATAAATCCACCACCACCAAGGTTGCCCGCCTGGGGATACACAACAGCCAGGGCAAGTTGCGTCGCTATCGCGGCATCAATGGCGTTCCCTCCTTTTTTCAGGATCTCGACGCCGATCTTGCTCGCGAGGGGATGCGCCGAAACGACGGCGCCATTCTCACAAAGAATTTTTTTCTGAATGTTGAATTGGTAAGGATCGATCGTGATGGATTCGACAGAAGTTTTTTTGGGAGCCTTGCACGCAAGCCACGCAATGCTTAATAATAAGGCGAGGACCCTTCTTTTCATATTTAAAATTACTGATGCAACTGAAATCAATAGCAAAAACTTTATCAGTAGTACTGGTTTAGAAGTCATCACTGTTTCATAAATTGCTGAATTAAAATTACGCTACATGCAACGAGTCACCACAACCATTTTCCTGGTTGCATTTTTTATTTCAGCCAATGCGCAGCTCAAATCACCCGAACAATTTTTAGGCTACAGGATCGGGACTCATTTCACTCCCCACTGGAAAGTAGTGAATTATTTTCAGCATGTCGCCGCAAATGCTGGTCCGATGGTAAAGTTGCAACAATATGGGGAAACAAACGAGGGCAGACCTTTAATGGTGGCTTTCGTTTCAACCGGGGACAATATGCAGAACCTTGACAACATCAGAAAAAATAATTTGCGATTAGCAAACATGAATTCAGATAACCGGGAGGCTGCTGTCGAAAATACACCTGTCATTGTGTGGTTAAGTTATAACGTGCACGGCAACGAGGCATCATCAACCGAGGCATCTATGATGACCTTGTATGCGCTCGTTGATCCTTCTAACACCAGAACAAAGGAGTGGCTAAAAAACACTATCGTGGTAATTGATCCATGTGTTAATCCTGATGGTCGCGACAGGTACGTAAACTGGTTCAATTCGGTGGTGGGAAAAAACTATAATGCCTCTATTGATTCCAGAGAGCACGCGGAACCCTGGCCGGGCGGACGAACTAATCATTACAATTTTGATCTGAATCGTGACTGGGCATGGCAAACGCAGATCGAAACACAGCAGCGAATGAAATTATACAATGAATGGTTGCCGCAAGTGCACGTTGATTATCATGAGCAGGGAATTAATAATCCCTATTATTTTGCGCCGGCTGCGCAACCTTATCACGAGGTGATCACTCCCTGGCAAAGAGAATTCCAGGTGACCATTGGAAAAAACCACGCAAAGTATTTCGATGAGAATGGATGGCTGTATTTCACAAAGGAAGAATTCGACCTGTACTATCCCTCTTACGGGGACACATACCCGGTTTACAATGGAGCCATTGGAATGACCTATGAACAAGCTGGCAATAGCCAAAGTGGCTTAGGCGTAGTCAAGGAAGACGGGGATACATTGACTCTTGTTGATCGTGCAACACATCACTATACAACGTCGCTAAGTACCATTGAGGTGTCATCGCAAAATGCATCGAAGCTCGTCAAAGAGTTTCATAAATTTTTTAATGATGCGTTGACTACTGGTGTTGGTGACTATAAATCTTACATCATAAAAAATACGCCGGGCAATGAAGAAAGAATTAGAGCGCTGGTAGAATTATTGGATAGAAATAAGATCATGTACAGTGCAGCAAAAGCCGGCACAACAAGCGGCTACAGTTATGCCGATCGAAAAATCGAAAATTTTTCGACTGAAACGGATGATATCCTGATAAGCAGTTTGCAACCCAAATCCGCGCTTGTGAAAGTACTGTTTGAACCGAACAGTAAATTAGTAGATTCAGTTACCTATGACATCACGGCGTGGTCATTACCTTATGTGTATGGATTGAGTGCTTATGCAACGAAACAAAATATTGCTTCGGCTGGCACATGGAGTGTGCCGGTCAAGAATACTCTTGACGCTTTGAGCAATTATGGTTATGCGATGCAGTGGAAGGGAATGCAAACAGCAAAGACAGTTGCCCAGTTGCTTAAGCAGGGCATCAAGCTAAGGTATGTGGAAGAGCCGTTTGAGTTGAGCGGAAATAAATTTGATCGTGGCTCGATTTTAATTTTGAAAACCGGAAATAATTCCAATGCCTGGGATGTCGTGCGCAAAGTTTGCAACGAAAATGGCACAACTCTTTATCCTATCTCCACCGGTTTTGTTGATAGGGGTTTTGATTTTGGCAGTTCAAAAGTTCATTTTATAAAGCCTCCAAGGGTAGCCCTGGTCACGGGCCAGGGCATTGGTTCAAACTCTGCAGGTGAAGTATGGTTTTTGTTTGAACAGCAGCTGAATTATCCCCTCACTCTAATTAACCTGAACAGCCTATCACGCGTCAATTGGAATGCCTTTGACGTATTGATCATGCCAGATGGCAATTATTCTTTTTTAACTGATAAAAACAGTGCCGATGAATTTCACAATTGGATTAGCAAAGGCGGGAAGGTAATTGCAATAGAAGGCGCTGTTTCGCAAATGTCAAAACTTGATTGGGCGATCAAAATGAAGAAGCCTGATGAAGGCGAGAAAAAAGATTCAACCTATGCTGCCTTGCGCCGGTATGAAGACCGGGATCGGGAACCTGTAGCAAGCATCACGGCCGGATCCATTTACAAAGTAGAGTTGGATAATACTCATCCGCTTGCTTTTGGTTATCCACGATATTATTACACTCTTAAACAGGATGATAATATTTATGATTTCGTCAAAGATGGATGGAACGTTGGAATTGTGAGAAAAGATGAGCCTGTGGAGGGTTTTGTCGGGTATAAATTGAAACCGAGATTAAAGGACGGGCTATTATTCGGTGTCCAGAATGTGGGCAGCGGCACTATCACTTATTTTGCCGATGATGTTCTGTTCCGTAATTTTTGGGAAAATGGAAAACTGATGTTTTGTAACGCTGTATTTCTGGTGGGGCAATAAAATACGCCAATGGTAGCAACGGCCACCAAAAAGAATCGTAATTGAATTTGTTAATATTTTGTTGTGGCTTAGCCTGTAGTTTAAATCGCGGGCTAATTTATGCAAGCGGCTTTAGAGACTTGGTAAATAGCTATTATATTCGCTGAATAAACTTTGTAAATGTTTTCCTCACTCCCTTCCCCTCTCCATCAATGGAGAGGGGTGATACGAAAAAACTTTTTGACTGTTGCTTGCATCGTGTCCCTTGTTCCTTGTTCCTTTTCACAAGCACCGGCTACATGGACTTCATCTGACATGTATTTAGCCATTCGCAAATTGAATGTACTGGGGTCAGTTCTGTATGTCGCTGCGCATCCGGATGACGAAAACACAAGGCTTCTCGCTTATTTTTCAAAAGACAGGATGTACCGCACGGGTTACTTATCGCTCACGAGAGGCGATGGCGGCCAAAATTTAATTGGCAATGAACAGGGAATTGAATTGGGATTGATAAGAACACAGGAATTATTATCAGCAAGAAGAATCGATGGAGCCGAACAATTTTTTTCAAGAGCATTCGATTTTGGCTTTTCAAAGAATCCGCAGGAAACGTTTACCAAATGGGACAGGGAGAAAATTTTGAGTGATGTCGTTTGGGTAATAAGAAAATTTCAGCCTGACGTAATCATAACGCGATTTCCAACAACGGGTGAAGGGGGTCATGGTCATCACACCGCCTCAGCTATTTTGGCCAACGAAGCATTTTCCGCAGCGGCAGATCCAAAACGTTTTCCTGAGCAGTTGAAGTATGTAAAGACCTGGCAGGCAAAAAGAATTCTGTGGAATACTTTTAATTTCGGGAGCACCAACACCACAAGCAGTGATCAATTCAAATTTGATGTGGGCGGCTACAATCCTTTACTCGGAAAAAGTTACGGCGAAATAGCGGCAGCAAGTCGCAGCCAGCATAAAAGCCAGGGGTTTGGCGTGCCAGCATCGAGAGGAGAAGTGATCGAATATTTTAGTACAACGGGGGGATCAGCACCGACAAATGATATCATGGATGGTGTGGATCTGACATGGAAAAGAGTGCAGGGCGGCGAAGCCATTTCGAAAATGATCGACAAGTTGTCTTCTTCATTTGATCTGTTGCACCCCGAAAATTCTGTGAAAGGATTGGTAGAACTCTACCGGGCGATCAATGAATTAACTGGCAGCTATTGGAAAACGCAAAAGCTAAAAGAAGTTCAGCAATTGATCGAGCAATGCAGCGGTCTTTTTCTTGATGCTACAACGACAGAGCAGTTTGCCGTGCAAACAGATTCGATCAGGATAAATTTTTCCCTTAATAATCGCCTTGGCGTAAATGCTGCCTTAAAAAATATTTCTGTTGATCCATTCGACTCAAGCCTGACTGTTCCTCTCGCGAAAAACAAGAACGTGATTTTTGGAAAAACATTTCTCGTTTCGCCTTCGAAGCCTATCACGCAACCATACTGGCTGCAAAATAAAATGGCGGAAGGGTATTTTAATGTAAAGGATCAACAAAAGATCGGACAGCCAGATTTGGATGCGGCCTATGTGACAAAATTCACGATAAATATCGAGGGAGAGGATTTCAATTTTAATAAATCTGTAAAATATAAATTTACCGACCCGGTGAAGGGTGAAGTATATGAGCCAGTAGTTGTAATTCCTCAAATCACTTTTCGTGATTTTAATCCATTGTACATAAAGACCGACAAACAAACGGGGACTGAAATTTCTTTTACAGCCAATAAATCAGTGAATATTCCCACTCCCCGGAGCGTTTCCCATTCGCTGAATGCAAAGCCTGATACTCTGTCCTTCGTGATTGGTGGAATTGCATTGGGCAAGAAACAAGTTTTTACGGAGTCAATTACCGATAAGGAATTAAATCCTGGAGTTTATAAAATTAATGCAGCGTCTGACTCTTTCCATGCGGGCTACATCCAAAGATCCATTGCCTACGATCATATCCCTTATATCACGTATTTCAAAGAGGCCCTGTTAACGGTAAAAAAAATAGACCTGAAAATTGTGGGAAAGAAGGTCGGTTACATTGTGGGTGCGGGTGACAAAGTGCCTGAGGCTTTGGAACAAATGGGATATGAGGTCACCCTGCTTGGCGACAAAGAACTTTCACGAAATAATTTACATCAATTTGACGCGATTATCACGGGCGTGCGGGCATACAATACAGACGTATGGCTGAATGACTATTACGATAAGCTGATGAAATACGTGAATGAGGGCGGCAACCTGATCGTTCAATACAACACAGTCAATTTTGTTAGCAATGTAAAATCGAGAATGGGTCCCTATAATTTTGAAATCGTAAACCGAAGGGTTACGGATGAAAATGCCGACGTAAAATTCTTAAACCCGAGTCATTCTGTTCTCCATTTTCCCAATGAGATCACGCAGGATGACTTCAGGGGCTGGATCCAGGAACGGAGCATTTACCATGCAGGCAATTTCGATAAAACAAATTTTGAAACTATTTTTTCCATGCACGATCCCGGCGAAGGTGATGATGACGGCAGCCTGATCATTGGTCGCTATGGAAAGGGTACATTTGTTTACACCGGCCTGGTTTTTTTCCGCGAATTACCCGCAGGTGTTCCCGGTGCTTATCTGTTAATGGCTAATTTGATCGCACTGAATAAAGAAAAGGCTTTTTAGAGAAACCTCACCCTAATCCCGCTCGACTGAAGTCATTCGGGGCGGGCCTCTCCAGCGAGAGGGACTTTTGAAAACCCAAAAATATGAACCAGGAAAAGCAGGCGGATATCACAAGAAGAAATATCGCAGGCGTTTTCGCTATACTATTGGGGCTGGCGATTGGCATTTTTATCAGAAGAATAAAAGTCGGATTGCTCATTGGACTGATGCTTGGCTTCATTGCCATTTCCCTGCTGAAAAGAAAATGAATACAGACAACGATAAGGCCCCATTGTTTAAGAGCTGGAATCAGTGGTATTTCTTTGTAATCGCTGTTTTAGTCGTGCTGATCAATCTGTTTAACTTTTTTACCAAATATTTTTCTTGAAATTTGAGATTCGAGATTTAGCACTTGCCGTTCCCATTTTGCCTGCCCCAGTGAATCATTGAGGCGAGGATTTTGTTTGGAATTTATAACCACTTATGACCTATTTGGATTGGATAGTTCTGATCCTGACACTGACCGGGATTATTGCTTATGGACTTTATAAAAGTCGTACAACCCATAACCTCGCGGGCTACTTTCTTGCTAATCGGAGCATGGGCTGGGGACTAATTCTGCTTAGTATCATAGGAACACAGGCCAGTTCAATTACCTTTCTTTCGGCACCGGGACAAGCCTATACCGATGGCATGCGATTCGTGCAATATTATTTTGGTTTGCCTTTAGCGGCTGTGGTTGTGTCCATCGCATTTGTTCCTATCTTTTCAAAACTGAAAGTCTATACTGCCTATCAATACCTTGAAACCAGGTTTGATGTAAAAACGCGGACGCTGACCTCCTTTCTTTTTTTATTACAACGTGGCTTATCAACGGGCATTAGCGTTTTTGCTCCTTCACTTATTCTTTCTTCGCTGCTTGGCTGGAATATTTATTGGACCAACCTCTTCATGGGAGGATTGTTGATCATCTACACCATGAGCGGAGGGGCTAAGGCAGTCGCTTACACGCAGCAACTGCAATTGATCATTATTTTTATTGGGATATTTTTAGCTGCTTATCTTGTCGTACACATGTTGCCGGCGAATGTCGGCTTTTTTGATGCGCTTCATGTGAGTGGGAAGCTTGGAAAATTAAATGTAATCACTACAGGAATAAAAAATGGAAAATTCAATTGGAGCGATCAATATAATTTGTTAAGTGGCATCATCGGCGGATTTTTTTTAGCCCTCTCTTATTTTGGAACAGACCAATCACAGGTTGGAAGATATTTGACAGGTAGCTCCATTAAAGAAAGCAGAATGGGTTTGTTGATGAATGGAATTGTAAAGGTTCCTATGCAGTTCTTGATCTTGCTTGTTGGAACATTGGTGTTCACTTTTTACCAATTCAATAAGGCCCCGATATTTTTTAATGACACACAGGTCTCAAAACTTGAAAACTCAGTGTACAAAGATTCTTTTGCGATAGCGCAGGCGCAGTACCTGGTGATAACAAAAGAGAAAACGGAGGCCGTAGCTAAATTTTCACAAGCCTTAAACGATAAACACACAGACGGAATCGACGGAGGTACGATTGAATTGAGGCGCCTGCAGCAAAGTTCAGACAGCCTAAGAGGTAAAGTGAAACAATGGATCAATGCTTCAGGCGGCGACGGAAATGACACAAATTATATTTTTCTTCGGTTCGTCGTTGATTATTTACCTGCAGGGCTGGTGGGTTTACTCATCGCTATCATTTTTTTGGCGTCATGGGGAAGCATTGCGGCGGCGTTGAATTCTCTTTCTTCTTGTACGATGGTTGATTTTCACCGCCGATTTACAAAACATAGTATTACTCCCGAGAGGGAATATCAATGGTCGAAGTGGTACACATTGGCGTGGGGACTATTTTGTATCGTCGTCGCCATGTTCACGTACAATATTGGAAATAGTTTGATTGAAGCAGTGAATGTACTTGGTTCACTGTTCTATGGAGTAATACTGGGTGTATTCTTGGTTGCCTTTTTCTTAAAAAATATAAGGAGTGGCCTGCCAGTGTTCCTAGGAGCTCTATTGGCTGAATGCCTGGTGCTTACTGTTTTTATTTTTGCAAAGCTTGGTTATTATAAATTGGGATTCCTTTGGCTCAACCCTATCGGAGCATTTGGAGTGATTTTGTTTAGTTTAGTCTTCAATTTGATCCTCAAAACACAAAAATCTCAAACGAATTTACCCTAAAACGCAGGTGGCAAAGCTTACTCCTCGCTGTCATGCTGAGCTACATAATGAAACTACCGATCTCAACCCTGAAACTGTTTCCTTATCAAATTCAATGCACTTCCTGCCTTGAACCATCCGATTTGGGCCTCGTTATACGTTTGATTCAATGTCACTCGTTCTTCAAAGCCGTCGCGATGATGCAATACCATGGTCAACGGTTGGCCGGGAGTAAATTCCGTGAGGCCAATGATGTCGATGGTGTCGTCTTCCTGCACTTTATCGTAATCATGTTTGTCGGCAAATGTGAGTGCAAGCATTCCCTGCTTTTTTAAATTGGTTTCATGAATTCTTGCAAAGCTTTTTACAATAATTGCACGAACGCCCAAGTGTCTTGGCTCCATAGCCGCATGTTCTCTTGAAGAACCTTCGCCATAATTTTCATCACCCACAACCACGGTACCAATCGCTAAGGCCTTGTACTGGCGTTGTGTAGCAGGAACGGGTCCATACTCGCCCGAGATCTGGCTTTTTACCGAGTCGGTCTGATCATTGAAAAAGTTAATCGCGCCGATCAGCGTGTTGTTACTGATATTATCCAAATGTCCGCGGAAACGCAACCACGGGCCCGCCATTGAAATATGATCGGTTGTACATTTTCCCTTTGCCTTGATCAACAATTTCAAACCAGTGAGATCAGTGCCCTCCCACTCCGGGAAAGGAGCAAGCAATTGCAAGCGCTGACTGTCAGCTTTCACCACTACCTGGACTTCGCTACCGTCTTTGGCAGGTTCCTGGTAACCGGGGTCATCTACATCAAAGCCGAGAGGAGGCAGTTCGAAGCCTGTTGGCTCGGCTAATTTCACTTCTTCTCCCTTTTCGTTTTTCAGCGTATCCGTGAGTGGATTGAATGCAATTGTTCCTGCCATCGCAAGCGCAGTCACAATTTCAGGAGAAGCCACAAATGCGTGTGTGCTGGCAAGACCGTCATTTCGTTTTGCAAAATTCCTGTTATACGACGTAAGGATCGTGTTCTTGCGATTAGGATCATCAATATGCCGTGCCCATTGCCCAATGCAGGGACCACATGCGTTGGCAAGCACGACGCCACCAATATCTTCAAATTCTTTGATGAATCCATCCCTCTCAATTGTAAAACGTACTTGTTC
>VBAQ01000179.1 GCA_005883765.1 Bacteroidota bacterium | reverse complement strand
TTGCCATCGGTGTTAAGTCTCTCTTTAGCAATACATCCGGTGTACACAACGCTGTGGTAGGAAACGGAGCTCTCTTTGCGAATACGATTGGGCAATACAATACAGCCTTTGGGGACAGCGCAATGACCAGCAGCACCACTGGAAACTGGAACACGGCGACGGGAACATATGCTCTTTTTTCAAACACAACAGGAAATGGCAACACGGCCACCGGACATCGGGCGATGAATGAGAACACAAGCGGAAACGACAATGCGGCCTATGGATTTCAGGCCCTATACGGCAACACCACTGGTTCCGCGAACACAGCCCTTGGAATCAACGCCCTCGTCTTTAATACTACAGGCGAATTGAATTTGGCCGTTGGCGCACACTCAATGCTGAGCAATACAACAGGGAGCTGGAATACTGCCAGCGGTTCGTATGCACTCTTGCACAACACTATCGGAACAGGCAATACGGCCACAGGTCACCGGGCGATGAATAACAATACTACAGGAGTTGACAATGTGGCCGCTGGATTTTACTCGATGGCTAATAACTCTACCGGCGCCAACAACGCTGCCGTCGGCGCTAATTCATTATTCAGCAACACTACAGGGAATGAAAATGTCGCGCTAGGTGATCATTCATTATACAGCAATACAACGGGGCAAGGGAACGCCGCCATCGGACGCTATGCACTGACGTTAAATACTACCGGCAACTGGAACACCGCCAGTGGATCGTATGCACTTTACAATAATACAACGGGCGAAGCAAATACAGCCACAGGCCATCGCGCATTGAATAGTAATACAACGGGAGCTAACAATGTCGCGGCCGGTTTTTACTCCCTTGTAAGCAATACGACTGGCAACGAGAATACGGCAGTCGGCATGCAGGCATTAACCCAAAATAGTACTGGCAGTAGCAATGTTTCTGTAGGTACAAATGCTTTATACAGCAACACCACGGGTAATTGGAATACTGCAGCCGGTTCCTATGCCCTGTTATCAAATACAACAGGTAATGGGAATACGGCGACTGGTCACAAAGCCATGAATTCAAACACAACAGGCAATGACAACACCGCGTTTGGGTTTCAGTCATTATTTGGTAACACAACAGGCTCTTCTAATGCAGCATTCGGAATAAATTCTCTACTCTCCAATACCACGGGAGAACTTAACACTGCAGTAGGCTCGCACTCACTATTGAATAACACCACTGGCAATTGGAATACCGCCGCCGGGTCATATGCCCTATTATCTAATACAACAGGTAATGGAAATACTGCAACAGGTCACAGGGCCATGAATACAAACACAACAGGCAATGACTACAGCATTTGGGTTTCAGTCATTATTTGGTAACACAACAGGCTCTTCTAATGCAGCATTCGGAATAAATTCTCTACTCTCCAATACCACGGGAGAACTTAACACAGCAATCGGCTCGCACTCACTATTGAATAACACCACGGGCAATTGGAATACGGCAAGCGGATCATTCGCGCTCACGTCAAATGTTTCTGGCAATGGGAACACGGCCGTTGGTCACCGCGCGATGAATGAAAATACGATTGGCAATGACAACACAGCGACGGGCTTCGAAGCGCTGTATTCCAACACAACTGGAGTTGCAAACACCGGTTTCGGACTTGGTGCTTTGGCATTGAATAATACCGGTAACGACAATTCTGCAACAGGCACCTACGCGCTCAATTACAACATAAACGGTTATAACAATACCGCAAATGGATTCCAGGCAATTAGTTTCAACACAAGCGGCTACGGAAATGTCGGTCTAGGCTACCAGGCACTTCTTACTAATGCCACGGGATTTGTGAACACATGCATAGGTGATGAAGCGGATGTTACTTCATCGAATCTTTCGAACGCAACAGCCATTGGTCATTTTGCAAAGGTCAGCACCTCCAATTCAATGGTCTTTGGAAATGCCGCAGTTACAAAATGGGGCTTCGGAACGAATGTAACTCAAGCCGGTGCTGCTCTGCAAGTCGGAACTTTTGGAACTGCCAATGGCAATGGGGCTTACCTAACTACCGGCGGTGCATGGACAAATAATAGTAGTATACATTTTAAAGAAGACTTTTCAACTCTTGACAAAAAACAAATTCTTGATAAAATTTCTTCCCTGACAATCAGTCGGTGGCGATACAAAGGCACAGCTAACGAATACCATATTGGTCCGGTTGCTGAAGAATTCTATAAAGCTTTTAGTGTAGGTACCGACGACCAACATCTTTCAACGATCGATCCTTCGGGAATTGCATTAGCCGGGATACAGGAATTATATGACCGGGCAAAGGAGCAGCAAGCCATTATTGAAAAACAGCAAAAACAAATTGATGATCTGCTGAAACGCATTGAAGTCCTGGAAAAGAAATAGTTCATTTTAATAATGATAAAATGAAAAAAATATTTACCATAATTTCTTTCTCTCTCCTTGTCAATTCGGTTTTTTCGCAAGAAGTGTTAAGAGTGCAAAACGGTGGGAGCATTACGATACAAAATGGTGTCAATCTCATTTTACAAGGCGGCCTGACATTGGAGAATGGCAGTAACCTGGAAAACAAGGGCTTTTTGTTTTTAAAAAATAATTCGATCTCCAATATCAGCAATTGGACTGACAATTCTCTCTCTGGTGCCTTGAGCGGAACAGGCATTGTTGTTTTTAACAGCGATCACGCGCAGCAATTCACAGGATTTACAAATTTTTACACTGTCGCCATCAATACCAGTGGCCTTACGCTAAACAACAATCTCACTGTTTCAAATCTCCTTCGCTTGGTAAACGGAAAAATAACCACTGGTAGTTACTATGTTTTTTTGAACAGCAATTCTCCGTCCTCATTAGAAACAGATCCGGCGAACACAAACTATTCAAATAGTTGGATCGATGGCGCATTTCGGCGGTTGATCACATCCAACACAAGCACTTATGATTTTCCTGTTGGCATTTCCACAAGAAGTAATCTGTTGAAGTTTATAAATAATAATATCACAGGCCCAAATTTCCTAACGGCTTCATTTGGCGCAAAGCCAGGTACGGACGCCGGTTTAAACGTTACGGGAAATGGCGTTACATATACTGCAGTAAACAGCGGAGGCGTCTGGTATCTCGTGCCTAATTCTGCAGCCTCGAGTGGAAACTATGCACTGCAGCTTTATTTTAATGGGTTCACCGCACTATCGGATAATCAATTTGGTATTCTTCGTCGTCCTGATGCAAGCAATAATGCGAGCGATTGGACAGTTCCCGCGGGCAGCCTTTTAGAGCCGTTCAATGGGTTGGGAAGAAAATTTAGCGATGGATTTGCCAGGCGAAACAATATATCGGATTTCAGCCAATTGGGAATCGGCGAATTTACGATTGACCCGCCTGTAATCAGCGGAGTGGCGAGTTCAGGAACAATTGAATGTCCGGCGACGCCTTCTTTCAGCACGCCAACAGCATCAGACGCTTGCGGAACCGTCGCACTAACTTATGCGGACGTGACAACGCCCGGGCCTTGTGCAAGCAGATTCACCACTACCAGGACGTGGACAGCAACAGGCAATTGCGGCAAAACTTCTACGGCATCGCAAACAATAACAGTTACCGATGCCACACCGCCTACCATCGGTACAGCTGGTGCAGAGAGCACTATTTATAGTACGGCTACACCCATATTCACACCGCCGACAGCAAGTGATGCATGCGGAGCGGCCACCGTTCAACAACTGGGAAACGACGTGATAACACCGGGTTCATGCAGCAATAATTACAGTATCAGAAGATACTGGCAAGCGACCGACGCTTGTGGCAACGTCAGTGGTACAGTTAGCCAACTGATCAATGTGGTTGATATGAAGCCTTCGCTGACCACCACTCCTGCAACGCAGAGCAAGCCTTATGGCTACTCCATCGACGCAGTGAACATTGCCGCCAGTGATGGAGACTCGCCGGGAAGCAGTCTTAATATTACTGTCAGCTTCACAAAAAATGGCGGTGGAATTATTTCTGGTCTTCCGGCGGGACTCAGTTTATCATTGATGTCGACGGCGTCGAATTCAAGGACGTGGAATGTGACGGGATGTATCACGGGGGATGGTATTGGCGTCTACTCAATAAAGGTGGTAGTAAGTGACGAGTGCGGAGCGACTTGTAATTCGACATTCACGGTTACCGTTACGGCCGCACCGACGCAACCAACAACGGACGCTTATTATATAGGATCATGTTTCTATTGGACAAACGGGCCGAACAGCAACACGACATCGTTGACTCTCGTGGCGAGCCTGAGAAATCATGACTGCGGCGACATCCGGACGGCAAGAGTTTCTTTCTATGTTCGCAATGGAACAATACTCACGCCCATCAACGGAGCACAAAATCTACCGGTAGGCCTTGTAAACCCTAATGACAAAACTGTGGGGACAGCATCTGCAAATGTGCAATATAACATAGGCAGTGCAACTGCCTTACCATTGGACATTGCTGTTATTGTTGGTGGCAACTATGCAGCCAACGATCCTGCCACTGATAAAACCATAATGATCGCCGTTCCGGTGCCTGGTGGACAGATCTGCGGTGGTGGAGAACTTAGTAATAATAATTCGTCAGGTTACCTGAAAGGCGCGACTAGTCCACCTTCATATACAAACTTTAGCTTTTTTGTCCAATACAATAGGAGTATGAAAAACATGCAGGGTGCGGTAGAAGTATATGTTCGGAGCTATAATGATCGCAACGGTATCGCGGGCAACATAATCCACACCTATAAACTCAAGAGCAATGCCATTTCCACTCTTGCTGTCAATCAACCGTCGTTAGGATATGCCCAATTCACAGGTAAAGCAAATGTTGTTGAAATTGTTGGCGGAGCAGAACAAAGCATTGAAGGAAACTGCGTCATGCAACTGGATTTGTTTGATGGCGATTATTCATCGCCGGCGCTTAAAGATCAGTTAGCGGTGACGATATATCGAAATAAAGGCGGCGTTTGGTTCTCGAGTTATTGGAATGGAGCAAAGACAATCAGAACGGATCTATGGAGCGGAAATGTTGCGGTTACAGGTGTGCCCGTTACTACCATCACTCAGAAATCATCTCAGGCAACAAATGATGAAGTGGTTCGCAGTAATTATTTAAATCTCAGTGCTTATCCAAATCCAACAAATTCGCATTTCATATTGAAAGTTGAAAGCGACGATCTGAAAGATTTAATGTTGGTGCGGATCATGGACATCTCCGGACGAGTGATCAAAGTATTTACCGAAGTTTCACCAGGACAAACATTGGAAATAGGAGCTGAATACAGGCCGGGAGTTTACATAGCCGAAGTGACGCAAGGTGACAGACGAAAGCAAATAAAGCTGATCAAACAACCTGGTTGAATTTTTCAAGTTGAACAGCTTCAGTGAAAAAAATTTAAAGAGCGAAAGCCCAGCGGAAGACCCCGCTCAAACAGAAATTCAACGGATCACATTGGTAAAAAAATAAAAACTATAACAATTAAAACTTAGGTTATGAGAAAAAACAAATTCTTTGTGTCTTATCTTATCATGATTGCGTTACTTACATCTTGCAGGAAGCACGTCGAAACAAAAGTTGAGCTTTCATCTTCAACCGGATCAGTCGCCAAAATTGAAAGCATCGCAGAGGAAAGCATCAGTCATGTGGTGGTCACCAATTTGCTTGTTCCCTTCGATCAAACTTTTCTACTTGGCAACGATGAAGTTGGCGAGCTGGTGCATTTTGTCGGTCAGCTCCACCTAGTCACCAGGCTTGTTCCACCAAATCCGATCCTGCCTCAAGATCTATATCACATCACGCTTATCTCGAATGTGGTTGCGCTAAAAGGCGTTGGCCTCACTAGCGGCCAGATCTATCAGTTTGACGGCAGTTTTCAAACAGACCAACCAGCATCACCAGGAAGTAGTTTCACGTTTGATCACATTTACCGGTTGGTGCCACCAAATCCGGTTGTGCCTCCCAATCCGATCATTCCCTCTGGAAATTACCGTTTTCGTTACTCAGCACAATTGAATTTTCAAGGCGCAGCAACTGATGCCAGCGCGGTCGGCTTGGGCATCGACGTCTCTGTAGGACCAGGATGAGACGCGTTTTTGAGTTTGAATGATGAACGGGATCTTAGCACAAAAGTTAGCGCGACGCGTCCATGCTTCGAGCTGGCATTTTCATCCGCTAATGAGATCAGAAAAATAAAGCAGAAACCAAATTACCGGTTTCTGCTTACGATTGAAGGTTTTATTCAACAATTAGGAGGTAACTAAATTAGCTTTCCCCTCAAACACTTTAAATC
>VBAQ01000178.1 GCA_005883765.1 Bacteroidota bacterium | reverse complement strand
ACTGCTCAGCTTTTACACCTTTTCTCTCTTGCTCTCTTAGCTTCTCTGGCGGGATTGCTGCGATGAGCAAAAGCTATTTAAGCACCCGGTAAAGAAATTTCTGCCTACCAACTTCGGTCCCTCGCATCTTTTATTTGTGACTGCCCAGCTTTTAACACCTTATCTCCTTTTCTCTTTTTTCCTCTTAGCCTATCTTTGCAGCGCTTTAGAATTTTGCCCAACCTGCCATTGGGTCCCGATAAATCGGGATAAAATTCATCAAATATGACCTCATTACACAACCGAGTCTCACGAAAAGAGTTAAAAGAACGCATCGTCAACGATCCGACTCCACGCACCACTGTTTCATTTTATTGTTATTTCAAGATCACAGACCCTGAAATTTTTCGCAATACTTTATACAGGGCGTTGAATTCTATCGGCGTGTTAGGGAGGATTTACCTTGCGCAGGAAGGTATCAATGCACAGCTAAGCGTACCCGCGGAAAATTTTGAGGTTTTCAAATCCTATCTCTATTCCATCGAACCGTTGAATGGTATTCACGTCAACATTGCCGTGGATGATGATGGCAAATCATTTTATGCACTGGACATCAAAGTGCGCAATAAAATTGTGGCTGATGGCATCACTGATCCCTTATTTGACATGTCAACTAAGGGAAGATATGTGAATGCTGAAGAGTTTAACAAGCTCACCGGCGATTCGGAAACCCTGGAGGTCGATGGTCGATATGCGTAATCATTATGAGTATGAGGTGGGTCATTTTGAAAATGCGATTGAAATTCCAAGCGATACTTTTCGTGAACAATTGCCCATGGCTGTTAAAATGTTGGACGATAAAAGAGAGAAAAATATTATCATGTACTGCACGGGTGGCATTCGTTGCGAAAAAGCGTCGGCGTACATGCTTTACAAGGGCTTTAAAAATGTGTTTCATCTCGAAGGCGGCATCATCAATTATGTGAACAGTGTGAAGGAGAAAAATCTTGAAAATAAATTTCATGGGAAAAATTTTGTGTTTGACCAGCGACTTGGGGAGAAGGTCACTGACGAGATAATCTCCAAATGTCACCAATGTGGCAAGCCCGCCGATACGCATGTGAACTGTGCGAACGACGCTTGCCATTTACTGTTTATTCAGTGTGATGAATGCAAAGAAAACTACGAGAGTTGCTGCAGCAAAGAATGTCAGGATATAATTCACCTTCCGCCAGAGGAGCAAAAAAAATTAAGAGCAGGAGTTGATAAGGGCAGGAATGTTTTCAATAAATCAAAAGCGAGAATGTCGCGCATTAGCAAAAATTAGGACTTTGTGGTTGCCGCGATTCTGCATTAGAGGTCTTATCGGTTCCCACATCCGACAAATCATCTCGGAGTCCTTTTCGGGGTGTGATAAGGTAATAAGGTTGATTGTTTTATTATCGATGCTAGCTACTAAGGTAATAAGGTTTGATTACGGCGCCTCTGATCTGCGCACACCCACACTCTGATGTGTTGGCTGAAAAATTTTTAGGTGAACCTTATTACCTTAGTAACAAGATTACCTGCCATAGATTCACCCTTATTACCTTATTTGTCAAACGTCCAACGAATGTGGAAGACGGTCGTCAGGGTTCTGGAATGTGCAGAACACGGGTCGTGTTGAGTGGCATGGTCCAAGTCAGAAAGTAATAGGTCCAGCAGTTATAGTATGACGAGATTAAGGAGAGTTGGAAACTTCCGTGAGCCAACTTTAGTACCTTAATAACACTCTAAACAGAATCAACCTAATTACTGTATTAATCCTTCGTTAACACGCTCGAGATGGTGAGCCGATTAGTGGCTGATCATTATTTTGTACTGATCCATTTGATGCAAACCGGATTTCCCACTCTAATTCTTTTTCCTGTGTCTTTCAATAATCCCGTTTTTCTATCTACTTTGAAAATTACGATCTCATCACTGTTTTGATTGGCGGCGAGTAAAAAATTACCGGAAGGATCAAAATTAAAATTTCGTGGCGTTTTGCCAAGCGTGGATTGATGGCCCACCAATGTCAGCCATCCATTTTTTTGATTGATCTTGAATATTGCAATTGTATTAGATTCACCACGATTAGACGCATACAGAAATTTTCCATCAGGAGAAGTATGAATATCCGCGCTGCCAATAGGTCCCATATAATCGGGCGGCAGTGCTGAAATATTTTGAATCAATTCAAACTGCCCACCTATATACCGGTAACTTGAAATTGTTCCCGTCAGTTCTTCGATCAAATAGGCATATTTGTCATTTGGGTGGAAGGTAAAATGTCTTGGACCAGCGCCAGGTTCGGTCATGACAGATCCCTCTTCGGTTAAACTCCCCGAATGGTCATTGAAAGAATAGATCATCACTTTATCTATTCCGAGGTCAGCGGCAAACAAGTGCTTATTGTCTTTCGAAAACACTGTGCAGTGCACATGAGGTCCGTGTTGCCTTTCACTATTCACACTATAACCATTGTGCTGGATGACTGTTTTCGCAGAATCAAGTCCTCCAGTTTTGTTGATTGGCAAAACTGACAGGCTACCGCTGGTATAATTCGCTGCAGCTATCCATTTATTGGTCTTATCAACCGAAACATAACAGGGATCGTCCCCACCAGAATGTTGCTCATTGATAAACGAAAGTTTCCCACCCGTCTTATCAAATGCAAAGGCTGCCACTTCTCCACCGTTGCCATTCTTTGCGTTTTCATTGACCGCGTAAACAAATTTCTCATCCGGCGAAATAGCGAGGTAGGAAGGGTTCGAAGTTTTGACCATGCTTACGGAATCAAAATCACCGGTTGTACTATTAAACCGATAAACATAAATGCCTTCACTTTTGCCATTCGTGTAAGTGCCCACTAAAAGATAATTTTTTTGAGCAGGGCTGACGAGATAAAACGTTGCAAGGAAACAAAGCAGAATAGTTTTTTTCATACCCGAATATATGTAATTATGATTCATTGACGGAAGAGAGGATGCGGAAGCTATTTCGATCGTCGATCAAAATATCTTGAAGCCAATTCAATGAAATACGGCCAGTTCGGCCCGGTAGTATGGCCGCCACTATGTTGCCGGAAAGCAATGTCACCGTCCATCAATGGAATCTCGATCGGCGGCATCTCCATTGTGCCCAGATCTTTTTTTCCTAAGAGTTTATAAACAGGTCCTGCATATACACCGCCAAGAAACATACCTTTTGCATCCACCCACTGTCCTTCAACTTTTGGCGAACCCGAACTTATAAACACAGGACGCGGTGCGCATAACGCGACAAGTTCATGTGCATCGACCGGCAGATCATTTGGCGTCAGTGGGCCAGCATATTTAATAAAATTGCCGGCAAACCAATGGTACTCTCCTGATGACGCAAGGTTTTCGACCTGTTCACCAAAAACGCGTCGAAGTATTTTAGTCCCACCAGCCCCGGAGGATCCTACAAAAGCAATTGCGAAGCGCGGTTCATACGCCATAGCCACAATGGTTGCTTTGCCGTAGCGCGAGAGACCTTCAATGCCAACACGCTTTGTATCGACATCTTTGTCGGTTTTAAAATAATCCAGTGCGCGGCTGGCACCCCAGGCCCATGCGCGCAAGGCTCCCCAATCATCGGGTCTTCGTGGTTGTCCCTTGTTCACTAAACCAATAATCCCTTGCGTTAATCCTGCTCCATTATCGGCTTGGTAACTTGTAGGAACGAGCACGGCATATCCCCATCCCTTTTCGAGTAGTTGTTGCTGCCAACTTTTCTCCGCTGCTCCCGCAGGTGGACCTGGTGCTCTTAATCCCGGCGGAAATACAAATCCAAATTCCATGATCACAGGCACAGGCCTGTTCGCATTTGCGGGTGTAGTCAATGTGAGGTCGATGTTCACAGAAATCGACGGGTAGGAGGAATTGTCAACATGTCCAGCTAATTTTTTAATGATCGCTGCTACATGATGGCTGCTGTCATTCGTTACGCTGATTACTTCCCAATTAACCCCGGGCGTTTTTTTTGGAACACGACCATAGACCTCCCGGTCAAAATCTTCCACAATTTCCGGGCGGCGTTTATCCCACCAGGTATTTGCATCTGTCACTTTTCTTCCGTTGTTCAAGAGTAAGGGGTCCGGTAACGTAGAGTAAGGCGAAGCTTTTGATTCATCAGTGTTCGCTGCATTGGACGCTTGCGGGTTACCCGATGGGCCAGGCCTGGTTGAAGTAATGCCCAAGATTGCCAACATGTTCTTATAATCCTGCTGTGTGACTTTATTTATACTGTCGCGACGAATACTATCTGCAGGAGAAAGCCTTCCGAATTGACCATAGCCATGCAAGGTGAGTATGGAAATGGCAAAAAGAAGTCCTGTTGTTTTTTTAATGATCATAGTAAATTTTGATGTTTTCTCTCGCCCCAAACGAGATAAGCGCTTTAAAACTTCGCCACTTCCCAAAATGCTTTTTTCGGTTTTAGATTTTTATCAAACAGTAACGGATAATCCTTTCTCCCCCTAACCGGGAAATTATCGAGCCACGAATGCCGGTCTGAAACGTTCCAGAAGGTTACCCCGGAAATAACTTTGCGATATTTTCTGAAAAGCTCAAAGCACATTTTATATTCTTCGATTTGCTTTTGCTCTTTTTGTTCACTGAGAATTGTATCTGCATCTTCAGGCTTTCTTTCTCTTGCATTATGTTCTTTCGGGTAAACAGAAATATCCAGCTCTGTTATCTGGAGCTTTAATCCCAGGTCTGCAAATTTTTTAATGGTACTGTCCAATTGTGGCCTTGAGGGTTCATTGATTGCCCAATGACCCTGCAATCCAATGCCCCCAATGGGCACCCCGGAGTCTTGCAGACCTTTGACCAGCTTGTAAATTTTTTCTCTCTTTGCGGAGTTGATCTCGTTGTAATCATTGTAAAATAAAATCGCGTTAGGGTCGGCTGTATGCGCATATTCAAAAGCTTTCGCAATATATTCCTCTCCACATATCCGGTACCACGCCGAAGGACGCAAATATTCGCCAGGCTTATCAGAAACTGCTTCGTTCACCACATCCCAGGCATAAATTTTTCCTTTATAACGGCTGACAACTGTTGTGATGTGATCTTTTAATCGCTGCAGTAAAAGTTCTTTTGTAACTTCTTTTCCGGACGGATCTTTAAATAACCAACCTGGTGTTTGATTGTGCCAGCATAAATTGTGACCCCGAACTTTTAATCCGTGTTGTTGAGCAAATGCTACAATGGAATCCGCATCATTCCACAAATAGCGATTTTCTTCTGGGTGAATAGGCGCCATCTTCATGGCATTTTCAGGAGTAAGGCTGTTGAACTGTTCGAGAATAAGATTGG
>VBAQ01000403.1:467-2443 GCA_005883765.1 Bacteroidota bacterium | reverse complement strand
CGCTCATTTTACTCATGGACTAGTGCATACAGGGCAGAATTATGACTATGAACTAAACAAAATATTTTTTGATCAACTTGAAATACGAAAGCCGGATTACTTTTTGAATTCGGCCGATAAGAGTTTAGCAAAAACAATCGGAAATATTATTTCGTCTTTCGATGAAGTACTGGAAAAAGAGTCCCCTGACGCGATGTTAGTCCTGGGTGATACAAACAGCACGTTGGGAATTATTCCGGCCAAGAGAAAAAAGATCCCCAAAGAGAAAAAAGATTCCAATTTTCCACATGGAAGCGGGAAACAGGTGTTTTGATCAAAGAGTGCCCGAAGAGATCAACCGAAAAATTGTCGATCACTTGGCGGACATTAATCTTCCGTACACGCAGATCGCAAGAGGTTATCTAATTAGAGAAGGAATAAAGCCCGAACAGATAGTTGTAACCGGAAGTCCCATGCTGGAGGTTTTAAATTATTATGAAGACAAAATTGAGGCATCAACAATTCTAAATGATTTACAATTGACTCCCGGAAGGTATTTCGTTTTAAGTGCTCATAGAGAAGAAAATGTAGACGATGAAAATAATATTAGACAAATATTTTCCGCTTTAGAATTAATTTCTTCCAAATATAACTTTCCGGTCATTTTTTCAACTCATCCCCGGACAAGGGAAAAAATAAAAAAATACAACCTCCAAATACCTGGAGGAGTTAGGCTTGAAAAACCCTTTGGTTTTCTAGACTATATTAAACTGCAAAAAAATGCATTATGCACAATATCGGATAGTGGAACCATAACGGAGGAAACATCTATACTTAAACTTTGCTCTGTAAATTTGAGAAATGCACATGAACGTCCCGAAGGAGTTGAAGAGATGGTATGCATCATGTCTGGCTTAAATCATATCAATATTCTTGAGAGTATAAACTTAGCCATCGACCTTCATAATGAAAGGTCGGCAAACCAGGATTACCTTAAGGTGCATGATTATTCTGAAGCTGATGTTTCTTCAAAAATAATCGGCATAATACAAAGCTATACTCATTATGTAAATCGATTTGTGTGGCACAAATTTATATAAACCCATTTGTGGACAAAGTTACTCCCCAGATCCGAAAAGACTATCTAAACTGGAATTGCAGATCGTATAATGTCGTGTTTTACTTCAACTTGATACCCTTCATTCTTGGATTTAATGTATTCTGCTAATTCTGCAACAGTAGGGTAATCCCCTTCCCCGTCAAAAGTTCGTGCGTCGTCAATTAACAATACGTGATTGAATGCCTTACTGTCAAAGATTGCATCCAACTCCTCGAATATTGGGCAATCTTTATCTCCTTTTGCTGTAACCCATTCTGAATAGTGCCCATCTAGCCAAAATATTGCAGGTTCACCTATATCTTTTAAGATTCCAGGAAGCATTTTTCCGCTATCTCCCGGAAGCATTTTTCCGCTATCTCCCTGCACAAGAACAACATTCTTATCATTTATAAATCTTTTTTGTGCTTTCTTGTACAATTCAACTCCCAACTCAATCGAAATAATTTTTTTAAATCGTCTCTTTTGTCCTTCGACCATATCCCCTCTGTAAGTCCCCGTTTCCACGAGGATGTTGTATCCGTATTTTTGTTGGTACTCAGTAATTGTGTTTTGTTTTACAAAATGAGGTGGGGGAGCAGGACAACCATTTTTTTCCCACCTTTCAACTTGTTTTTTTTGCTTTTCCTCTGTCGGTTTAAAAAATTTAATCCGAAGTTCAAAAAACTGTAGTATAAGGGGCCTCAAAACTTTCATGGAAGGCCTTACAATTTTCTTAGCCAGGTTTTTTATTTTTTTATTCATACTATTCTATTTTTTGGGGTAGTTTGTAATATCATAGTTGGCTGCCGACAACAAAAGTTGAAAGCCTAATATGATCAATAAAGTGGGAATAACAACAGTTCCTGTCGGTGCTGGAATATGACTACTACCATATTTT
>VBAQ01000403.1:0-405 GCA_005883765.1 Bacteroidota bacterium | reverse complement strand
ATAAAAAGCGGAAAACCGAAAAGAAGATACATAGAAGCAATATTAAAATCAAACAAAAAATATTTCAGTACGATGCGCTTTGCAAAGGCAAGAAAAAGTTTGGGAGGGAACTGGAAAAATGTTTTGGTTCCTGAGAGCCCTGAAATTTCATTTCCATATCTGGCTTTCATAGAAACATCCTGTACAACTGCATTGATATAATAGAGCTCAATTAGCATGGATGATTCAAAAAAATATCGTTTGTGTAATTTTTCTAAATCGATGCTGCGTAAGGTTTCATTCTTTATAGCTATAAATCCATTGTTTGGATCAAAAATATTCCAATAGCCCGAGGCAGCCTTGATCAGAAAGCTCAAACCCAAATTGCCTATTCTTCTGCTAAGAGGCATTATTCTTAGCGCTTTA
>VBAQ01000143.1 GCA_005883765.1 Bacteroidota bacterium | reverse complement strand
AAGATTTAAAGGGCTGGGCGAGATTTCACCCGATGAATTTGGAAAATTTATTGGAGAAGAAATGAAATTGCAGGCGGTGATACTTGAGCATGGTGATCATATTCAGAATCTGTTGGAATATTACATGGGTAAGAATACGCAGGAACGCCAGGAGTTCATTATTGAGAATTTGAAAGTGGAAGTGGAGACTCCAATTTCCGAAGAAGTTAGCATAATTAAGAATTAATAATTAGCAATTCCGTGAAAGAGGAAAATATTATTCTCAATAAGAGCTATGATTTTGGAATCAGGATATTGAAACTTTACTTGCATTTAAGGAAGAATAAAGTGGATATAGGTTTGTGTTCTCAAATATTGAATAGTGGCACATCTATAGGGGCCAATGTGGAAGAAGCAGTTGGCGGCGCCTCAAGAAAAGATTTTATTAATAAACTTCAAACCGCTTATAAAGAATCGAGAGAAACGAGGTATTGGTTAAGACTACTTAAAGATGGAAAAATGATAGAAAAGAAATTGGCAGAGTCATTCATACGAGACTGCGAAGAAATAATGAGAATATTGACCTCTATTCTAAATTCATCCAAGGGTGGCAAAAATTCTTAATTCTTAATTATTAATTATTAATTACAGATGACCCACATCGTTTTTAATGCTTCGGAAGTAAACCTACTAAAAGGATTGATCAAACTGGACGAGAGTTTAGATGGTGATGTGATACAGGTGAAAGATGATTTTGCTGTAGGACCGCTTGTGGACATCGAAACCGCAGAGGGATGGAATGCACGAGTGAATTGGTGGAGGGAATTGTTGAAAAATTCTCCTTATGAAAATGATCCGGTCACTTTTTTTGATGATCGGGAATCGATAAAAAAAATTCAGCACCAACTTGACAGCAATAACAATGAGCAGGTTTGGATCTGGATGGGACAAAACCAGCATGATGTATGCGGCTATTATTGGCTCGTTCAGCATTTCAAAGAATACCAGGGAAGAATATGGGTGATCTATCTGAACAATCTTCCTTTCATAAATGAAAAAGGCCAGTTATTTTATCCATCCTGGCTACATGAAATTCAACCTAAGGAACTTCTGAAAGCAAAAAGGCTTGCGAGGCTGATCACGATGAGTGAGTTTGAAGTTGATCCCGATGAGTGGGAAAAATTATGCCTGGAAAATTCAATAGTAAGAGTTTTGGAAGGAGGGAAAAAAATTATAAGCAAGGATGAGACCTTTTATGACAATGAAATCCTGAAGAATCTTACCAGTGAGTGGCAAAAGGCAAGCAGGGTGCTGATAAACACCTTGCACAGAATGAAAACCAAAACGGGAGATGTTTTTTTAATGTGGCGAATGAAGGAACTGATTTCACAGGGCAGAATTGAAGTATTGGGTGATGCAAGCAGGGGATGGAAGGAGTTTGATGTGAAATTGCAACGCAGTCAACCTGAAATTGGCAATGTTGAATCGGCAACAGTCAATAATCAATAATTATTAATTAATAATTATTGATTATTATGAATAACCAATATGAATATCGATGAAAAATATTTTGAAGTTGGAAGAAGCGGCCATGTTTGTTCTTTGCATATATGCCTTATACCTATTTCACGTGGCCTGGTGGGTTTATTTGTTGGTATTGATAGCGCCTGATATCAGTTTCATCGGGTATACTGGTGGAAATAAGATCGGCGCGGTTTGCTATAATTTGTTTCATCATAAAGGAGTTGCCATAGCTATTTTTTTAACCGGGTTCATTTTAAAAATTGAATGGACACAGATCATCGGCATTATTTTATTTGGGCATTCTTCAATGGATAGAACGCTGGGCTATGGTTTGAAATTAAGTCAGGGATTTAAATACACACATTTGGGAGTTATTGGAAAGAAAGTAAAGTGATTTGTGTGAAAAAATTAAGATCGAACATTGAGCATTGATTATTGAACGTTTAAGTCTATGGCAAAGAGCAAGTCACAACTACAAATTGAAAATAATGGCACTGGTCTCCATGGCCAGTACAAAACCTGGTTTTTGGACTATGCGTCCTACGTAATTCTTGAACGTGCTGTGCCAGCGGTTGAAGATGGCTTGAAACCGGTACAACGCCGCATTTTGCACGCGATGAAAGAAATGGATGATGGGCGCTTTAACAAGGTGGCCAACATCATTGGGCAAACCATGCAGTATCATCCTCATGGTGACGCAAGCATTGGCGATGCATTGGTGAATATGGGACAAAAAGATCTGCTGATCGACACACAAGGTAACTGGGGTGATATCCGAACTGGTGATGCAGCAGCCGCGTCAAGATATATTGAGGGTCGTTTGAGCAAGTTCGCATTAGAAGTAGCATTTAATGCAAAAACAACAGAATGGCAACTGAGTTATGATGGAAGAAAGAATGAGCCTGTAACACTGCCAATGAAATTTCCATTGCTGCTTGCACATGGCGCTGATGGCATTGCAGTAGGTCTCTCCACAAAAATTCTTCCCCATAATTTCAATGAGCTCATTGAGGCAGCTATAAAATATTTGAGAGGCAGAAAATTTGAGCTCTATCCCGATGTTCAAACTGGCGGAATGATCGACGTTACAGACTATTCCCAGGGAAAACGCGGAGGAAGAGTAAAGGTAAGAGCGCACATCGAGGAGGTAGATAAAAAGACACTGGCTATAAGAAGTGTCCCATTTGGCGTTACTACCACTCAATTGATGGAATCCATAGTCAGGGCTAACGACCAGGGAAAGATCAAGATCAAAAAGGTGACAGACAACACTGCAGCCGAGGTAGAGATACAAATTGATCTTGCACAGGGAATTTCACCCGATATTACTATTGACGCTCTCTATAAATTCACGGATTGCGAAATTTCGGTTTCACCAAATGCTTGCGTCATTGTTGAGGAGAAACCACAATTCCTAAACGTTACTGATCTGCTGAAACTTTCAGTTGACAAAACAAAGGATCTTCTCGAGCAGGAATTAAAGATCAAACTGAAAGAACTGCAGGAGAAATGGCACTACACCTCGTTAGAAAAAATATTTTTTGAAGAAAAAATTTACAAAGAACTCGAAAAAAAGCATGAGACCTGGGAGAAAGTGTTGGATGGTATTGCGAAAGCATTTGTTCCTTTCCGAAAGCAACTAAAGAGAGATATAACGAAGGAAGACATTCTAAAACTTACAGAAAAGCCGGTAAGACGAATTTATAAACTCGATATTGAAGAATTGGATGCTCAGATCAAAGGGTTAGAGGCGGAGATCAAACAGGTAAAATATGATTTGAATAACCTTATTGATTTTGCTGTAGGCTATTACGAAAACTTGTTGAAGAAATATGGCAAAGGGAAGGAAAGAAAAACGGAGATCAAACAATTTGAAGTGATCGAAGCCAAGCACGTGGCTATCGCAAACACGCGGCTCTATATAAACAGGGACGAGGGTTTCATAGGCACTGGTTTGAAAAAACCCGCCCGTACCGAACAGGCACGTTCGGGCGGGGACGAATTTCTATTTGAAGTCTCTGACCTGGATGACATCATTGCTTTCACTAAGCGAGGGACCATGAAAGTGGTAAAAGTGCAGGACAAAGTTTTTATCGGCAAGGATATTCTCCACGCCGCTGTTTTTCAGAAGAACGATGAACGAACCACCTATAATATGATCTATGCGGATGGAAAATCGGGATTAAGTTATGCGAAGCGATTTAATGTGACGGGAATCACAAGAGACAAAGATTATGATCTCACAAAGGGAGATGAAAAAAGCAAGGTGCACTGGCTAACGGTAAATCCGAATGGTGAAGCTGAGGTAGTCAAGATTGTGCTAAGTCCAAATAGTTCCGCGAGAATCAAAGAATTCGATTTTTATTTTGAAGAACTGACGATCAAAGGCCGAAATAGCATGGGTAACCAGGTGACGAAATATCCGATCAAATCTGTGAAGTTTAAAGAGGCGGGCAAAGCAACATTGAGCGGCCGAAAGCTTTGGTTTGACGATAAGTTTGGAAGATTAAGCGCCGAGGAAAAAGGAATTTACCTGGGCAGTTTTGAAGCCGATGACAGGATATTGATCATCTACAACGACGGTAACTATGAAATTACGGACCAGGAAATGACACAAAGGTTTGATGCGGAGAATATCTTGCTGATAGAAAAATTTGATCCCGAAAAAATAATTACGGCTGTATATCTTGATGACGAGAAAAAGCAATATAATGCGAAGCGTTTCAAAATTGAAACAACCACTCTCCACAATAAATTTTTCTTTATTAAAGAAGGTAAAGGCAACAGGCTTGAAGCAGTAACTACTGACACGGAACCTGTACTGGCCGTGCAGCAGGGTAGGGGATCCCAGGTCCGCAGGGCAAAATTTAAACTCGATAAAGTGGTTGAAATAATGGGTTGGAAAGCTGTCGGCGCGAAATTGGTTGATTATAGCAAAAGTGTAGAGATGGAGTGGGTGAGAAAAAAAGAAACTCAGCAGCCGGAATTGTTTTGAACAGAATTGGCAAAATGTGCGGGGAATCTTAATTTGCACGATAGTTTGGCATTTTTAACAACGCTCCCGAATCTTATGAGGCGACTCTTTATTCTCAGCATTTTAGCCCTACCCTTTATTTTCTCCTGTAAAAAAAATAATGGTGGTTCTTCAAACAATCCCGTAGACACTTTAGCGACTGGATGGAAACATATTTTTTTTGTTGACCCAGCTAACCTGGAAGATATTTTTTTCATTAACAATACGGGGTTTACGATTTCTCCCACTAATATCTACAAATCGGTTGACGGAGGTAATAATTGGACGCGGCTGAATGAAACAGCACCCAACTTCATGAATATCGGAATGGGCAGTGAGAATAATGCGGCTTTTGTCGTAGCTCCGAATTTTATTCTTTCTACTCACAACGCGGGAACAAGCTTTGATACGGCGATCCTGGCAGACAATCACCTGACAGATATTTTTTTTGTAGGCTCCTCAATTGCCTATGCTGCCGGGAAAAGTATTTGGAAAACTACTGACGGAGGCGTGAGCTGGACAAAGTTGCACACGTTCACCACAGATTCTACGGGGTATAAGTCGCTCTATTTTCTCAATGAGCAAACGGGCTGGGTCATCAGGAAGGATGGTTTATATGCCACATTCAATGGGGGAGCCGGTTGGAATAAGGTTCCCACCAACGGGTTTGATTTCAGCACGACGGGCAACGTATTCTTCCGGACTTCAACAACCGGATTTATTACTGATCAAAATTCTTTTGGAAAGACGAATAGCGGCGGCGCCTCATGGACCAAAACTTTTACTGGTACACCCACGTACCATGATATACATTTTGTTACGGATACCATTGGCTATATCACGGACGGCACCCGCATCTACAAAACAACGGACGGCGGAAGCACGTGGAAGACGGAAGTTTTCCTGGTCGACAGACCTTTAGTGGAATTACATTTCACCGATGTTGATCACGGTTGGGCCTGTGGGTCTGATGGAACAATATTAAAATTCAACCAATAGAATTTACCCTTACTATTTCTTTTTTCTCCTGATTTTTAAAGTTGCATTCCTTTGAAGGTTGCTGGCCATGGGGATCTCATATCTTTTTCTGCCATCTGTAACCACCATAAGTGCGGTGTTTGGTGGGATGCTTCCAAGATTGTCCGCAAACATGGTGATCTCATTTATTTGTCTCGTAGTATCCAGGGCCACGGTAAAATGGACCGCCTTTGTACTGAGTATGCGATTGAATGCAATCAATTTGTTATTGTAAAAAATAGAAATGGAGTCGCCGTCGATTTCGCCGTTGTCAAAAAAATCGACTTTCAAAGAATCGGATGAAACGGTAATTTCTTTGGATACCACATTTTCTCTTTGCTTGTATTCCGAATCGATGACATAGTTCTCGACTTTTCGGGGAATAATATTCACTGCGATCAATGTATCCTGGTAAGTCGGTTTCCAAACCTGGTAGGTTTCTTTGTAAACTCTTATCGCGTGCAGAATAGAATCCTCCTTGCTGATATCAGCATTTAGTTTCAAATTAAAATTTACATCGGGGCAAGTGTACCTGTACTCGGGCTTACCCTGGAATGAGCCTACAAGATTTGAACTCACTTTCGCCACCCGCAGCGTCGCAGCAAAATTCATCATACAATCAACTTCAAGATCTTCGATGGAGCCATGATAGGTGACAGGTATGTCAAAAAGAGTCAATTGCCGGGTGAGTGAATTGTAATTGCCGTTGACCTTTATACTGCGATAGGTTTTTTTAAAATAGTAATTGACGATTCCTTTTACAAGGGTTCTGTCCTGGTGAAGAATCAATTCGACCAGATAATTGTTCGTTGAACTTTTCGATTTCACGTTGGCAGCGCCGTACCAATATCCGGAAACAGATTGGGAAAATGTTTTCAGGCTCAGCAAAACGGTCAGCAACAAGATGGTTTTTTTCATAGATGCAAATAAAAAAAAGAAATCATGTTTCAATTTAAACGTTATTCATACAAACTTATTTCTCCGATGGAGTCCTTTTGGACAAATATCTTTTCATTTCTCTTTGGGTATCTCTTCGCTTTATCGTTTCCCGCTTATCGTGCATCTTTTTTCCCTTTCCGAGGCCAATTTCCATTTTAGCGAGATTTTTTTCATTAAAGAAAATTCGTAGCGGAACCAGGGTGTATCCCTTTTCCTTTAGCTTTGATTCTATTTTTTTTATCTCTCTTTTTTGTAATAATAATTTTCTCTCTCGCATGGGCTCATGGTTATTTGCTGAACCATGAGAATATTCAGCAATATGCAGATTCTTCACCCAAACTTCACCTTTATTGATGAGGCAATAGCTGTCACTAAAGCTCGCCTTTCCTTCACGCAATGATTTTACCTCGGTCCCGGTCAAGACAATCCCTGCATCGTACTTGTTATCGATGAAATATTCAAAATAGGCTGAGCGATTTTTAATTTCCATGAAGTATTTACAAATGTAATTGCAATTGAAATTATTTGCTATAAGTCACAAGGACGTAAGGAAAACAAAAATCAAAAACTTTGTTTCTTAGCGTCTTTGTAGCAAGGTTTTGAGGAGACGGCCCATATTAGTATCTAATTTTTAAAAAGCGTAAGTACCATCGCAAGCTTTTCTTTCAGATCTTTTCTTGCTACAATAAAATCTAAGAATCCGTGTTCAAGAATAAATTCGCTGCGCTGAAAGCCTTCGGGCAGATCTTTTTTGATCGTTTCCTTAATAACCCTGGGACCGGCAAAACCAATTAATGCGCCGGGCTCTGCAATGTTCAAGTCTCCCAGCATTCCGAATGAAGCAGAAATGCCTCCAAAAGTCGGATCCGTTAGTAAAGATAAATAGGGAATCTTTGCATCGTTTAATTGAGAAAGCTTGCCACTCGTCTTTGCCAGTTGCATCAGCGAAAAAGCACTTTCCATCATTCGTGCGCCGCCGCTTTTTCCGATCACCAGGAAAGGATAGCGGTGTTGAATACAATAATCCACGGCCCTTGAAAATTTTTCTCCCATCACACTTCCCAATGAACCGCCGATAAATTCAAAATCCATGCAGGCAATCACAATATCATGGCCACTCAATTTACCTGCAGCCACACGCATAGAATCTTTCAGATCGGTCTTACTCCAGATTTCCTCCAAACGTTTTTTGTAAGGCTTCAGGTCAGTGAATTCCAGGTAATCAACACTTCGGATATTTTCAAAAAGTTCGGTCAACTCTCTGTTGTCAAACAACAAATCATAATATTCCGAACTGCCGATGCGATGATGGTAGCCGCATTTCGGACAAACAAACAAATGCTCACGCAGTTCCGTTACCGTACAGATGTAATTGCATTCCGGGCATTTTGTCCATAACCCTTCAGGCGTTTCTTTTTTTTCTGAAGTCTTGGTATTGATACCTTTCTTGATGCGTTTGAACCAACTCGTTTTCGTTTCTTCCGTTTTCCCTTCGTCTCCTGCAAGATTGGCATCAAAATCTTCAAATTGTTTCGCCATCAATTCAGAATTGGTGAGTCACAAATATAGGGAGTTTCAGGTTTTGCATTTTTTGTCGCAAACTTTAACAATCCTGATGAACTTTGGGCGGTTCGCCAGGGACGCCGAAGTGTTCCTTGTCGCTTCACACTTCTACTTAAAAACGCTTTTCCTTGTTGATTTTTTTAGCAGGTTTTTTTGTTACGATCTAATTATTCGGTGCACCACTATCGATCCAGCATACGATGGCGCTGATCTGTGCATCGGACAAACTGCTTCCTTGTGGCATGAGTCCGCTCACCACCGCGGATTGAATATTACTTCTTGCATTGAATATTTGCTGGTAAGTGATCAGTTCACCAGGTCCATTGGAACTTCCGGACCCATGACATCCACTGATAGCGCAACGAGTGGAGGTGATCGGAAGAACATCGTTCGAAAAAGTTTTTGGAACAGAGCAATTAATAGACATACCGGGTGGTGCAGTCGGTGAACTTTTGCTGCAGGCGCCTATGACTACGCAGATAATAATGACGAGACTTGGATAAATTTTCATAACTCCATTTGCAATTACAACGTGAATCTTTTTTGGTTGGTTGTCTGTTGCGGTTGTCAAAAAATAAGAGCTCATGATTAGTGAGCTCTTATCAAAATATATTTTCGAACAATTATCCTCTCTTTGTTGGCTTGACCGTTGATTTGGTTTTTATATTTTCTTGCTTTCTTTCACCCTTTAAAGTCGATGCAAGCTTTACGGCTTCATAAGCGTTTAGTATACCACCAGTCTTGCTAAGTTCATTCAAATCAACGTCGTCATCTGTACCTGGATTTTTCACTTTCATGTCCGGTTTGAGCGCAGATTTTTCAATCGCAAATTTCACTTGCTCGGGAGTCAGGCTGGGGTAGTATTCGAGTATCAAAGCCGCTACACCAGCTACAACAGGTGAGGCCATACTTGTGCCTTGTGCGTCACCATAAGTGTCGCCACCCGGAATGGTTGAATAAATTTTTACACCCGGCGCAAAAACTTCCACTTCTTTTTTCCCATAATTTGAAAATCCTGCTACAAGGCCACCAAGTTTTGGATCACCACTGGCTCCTACCGTGATCCAATTGCTTGCTCTTTTGCCATCGCTCTTGAAGACAGGTGTTGGGAAATTCCATGCTGTGTCAATATCGGCTGCATCATTCCCTGCAGCGTGTACCAGCAATACTCCTTTGCTTTGCGCATAGCGAACCGCATCATCGACCCAATCTTTTTGAGGAGAGAAACCCTTGCCAAAACTCATGTTGATCACTTTTGCACCATTGTCAACGGCATAGCGTATCGCCAGTGCGATATCTTTATCGTGCTCATCGCCATCAGGAACAGCACGCACCATCATGATCTTTACATTATCTGCGATGCCATCAATACCTACTCCGTTATTCCTTGCGGCGGCAATGATGCCGGAAACGTGAGTGCCATGGAAAGGAGTATTCGCCATCACATCATTGTTTCCATAAAAACGATCGCTAAAATCGTTGTAATTATCTTTTACAATTTCGCCCCTGTAATCTTCCGGCGCCTTTTGAGCAGATTCCATTTTCCTGATCTCGCCTTGCAGGTCTTCAATGATCTGTTCATTTGTGATATCATCGTTTTTATTCAGCCCGCAGATATAGGTCATGGTTTGTTTGATCTTCTGTGCAGCAACGGCCGTAGGATTATAACCATTCAGATCTTTACAGTTATATTCCTTTTTTTTCAGATCACCCTGTATGATCAAATCTTCTACGATCATGTCTTTTGCAATTTGTTTATATTTTTCAAGCAAGGAAAGATCGACTTCACCCACCACCTGCTGTTTTGCCTTTACCCACATTTCATATTTGTCCTTATCCTCTTTTGACAAAGTAGAAGGATCAGTTACGTCTTCAAACTTGCCTTTATACTCATGGTAAACACGAGCGGCCTCATAAGAGTCCTCTTTCACATTTCTGCCGTCACGACCCCCGATAAAATTCCATCCATATACATCATCGACATAGCCGTTTTTATCATCATCGATGCCGTTGCCAGGAATTTCCCCGGGATTATGCCACAAAATCGATTTCAGATCTTCGTGCGTAGTGTCAACTCCTGAGTCAATGACTGCCACGATAACCGGAGTACTTTTTTTGCCTTTTAAAAAATCGTAAGCTTTGTCAAGGCTGATTCCATAATAACCACTAGTCTGTTTGTTCAATAAATGCCAGCCCTTAGGCGCATTTTCTTTAATAGATGTTTGCGCAAAACCGGAACTAAATATTAACCCTGCTATAAGCGAAAACAATAAAGAACGATTGATAACTTTATTCATTTGCTGTTTTTTAAGTCCTCCAAAGGTGTTCTCCAAAGGAGTCCTTGACCCTCGGGAAAAAATTCTTTAAAATAAAAGTTGCGAAGTTAAGAGAAACGAGCATGTTTCATGCCGCAAGTAAGCAACAATGCTATTTTTTATGAAACCATTCATACTTTTTTACTGAATTCAAGCCGAAGCCTGCGACGACATCCTTAACCTCAGGCTTAACGTCAATCTTTCAGACTGTTATACCTTTTTATTGGTTGCTTAGTTTTAATTCTACTCTCCGGTTTAAGGCCTTTTCTGCCGGTGTTTTACCATCATTTAACGGTTTATTGGGACCAAAGCCCTGGGCCTTCATTGTGTGGGCATCAATACCTTTGGTAATAAGATATTGACGCACCGCTTCCGCTCTTTGTTGCGACAATTCCATGTTGACATCATAATTTCCTTCACTGCTCGAATGCCCTTCAATTGACAATTTCAATTCACGATTTTGAATGAGAATTTGAGCGACTTCATCCAGTACTTTCAAGGAGGCAGGCAAGAGATTTGCTTTTGCTTTTTCAAATTGGATGCGGCGTGCTGCCAAATTTACTTTTTCAATGATCTCTTTCTTTATCTCAGGACAACCATTATTTTCTTTGGGGCCAGCCACTGTCGGACATTTATCTTCTTCATCATTTACTCCATCTCCATCGCTGTCGGGCACCGGGCATCCATTGTAACGGGCTACTCCCGGCACTGTCGGACATTTATCTTCCTCATCATTTACACCATCTTTATCAGTGTCAGGAATCGGACACCCGTCGTATTTTTTCAAACCGGCCACATCAGGGCACTTGTCTATTTCGTCCGCTACGCCATCGTTGTCTCTGTCGTGTACGGGACAGCCATGGTTGGCTGCCAGCCCGGGTTCGTCAGGACACTGGTCGTCTTTGTCGGCAATACCATCACCATCCTTATCGGGACAACCATGAGTCGCCGCGGTTCCTGGTTCTGTGGGACACGCATCGTCTTTGTCGGCAATTCCGTCTTTATCCTTGTCCTTTATTATATTTTCTGTTTCAATGGGTCTGCCAAGATATATTCCAAGAGTTCCGCCGATGACCTGGTGGTTCAGGTGTCCGTCATATGCTGGCTTGTAGAAATCTCCGAAGCCACGACTATAATTCGCCGTAATAAAAACGCGACCAAATTCGAAGCCAGCAAGAGCATTTAAGCCGTAGTCGACGATTTTGTATTGATCTGATTTTTTTCCAACAGGGAGATCATTATTCTCTGTGCTTTCAAAATGCCCGTCACTGAAAACCGTTTCTGTTTTTTCTTTACCATTATAAAAGAAAGAAGCATAAGGACCGCCGCCGATCATAAACTTATTTTTCCCGAGATGGAATTTTAAAACAAGATTCAATGGTACATCAATGTAATTTATGTATTGTGATGACGAGAAGGTTTTCACGACGCCCGTTGAGTCATAAGGCGCTGCATATTTCCTTCCTTTATTATAAAAAATGATCCCGGGCTGAAAATAAATCTTTGAAGAATGGGACAATTGCAGGTCAGCCATAAAACCAAAATGAATACCTGTGCGAGATGAATAGTTGCCGCTAACTGAATCCCAGCCAGGAAGATTGTTTGTCTCATTTACAGAAGAGACATGACCGCCGCCAGCGATGGCTACTCTTAATTGTGCATTTGTAAATACGGCAAGAAATGCGGTGAGCAGGATCAGTCCGGATCTTTTCATTGGTCGAGAATTTGGTTTTATCGGATATTGGAGCGTAAAGTTTGCAAATAATTTTCACAAATCAAACTTTATGGCTTGAGCAAGGGGCAAATTTGTGCTATAATTTATTGTGTTTGTTTGGCGCCGCATATAATTTTTCCAGGCATCACTCCCGCTTTCACGGCCACCGCCGGTTTCTTTTTCACCTCCAAAGGCCCCACCGATCTCTGCGCCGCTGGTTCCAATGTTCACATTAGCGATGCCACAATCGCTGCCAGCATGAGACAAAAACTGTTCAGCCTCTCGCAAATTCAGCGTCATAATAGATGATGAAAGACCCTGCGGGACTCCATTATGAATATTTATTGCTTCATCCACGTCTTTATATTTAAGCAAATAGAGAACAGGAGCGAATGTCTCGGCCTGTACAATTTTATAATGCGGTTCAACTTCGGCGATACAAGGCTTTACATAACACCCACTTTCATACCCGTCGCCATGAAGCACGCCACCTTCAATTATGAATTTTCCTCCTTCTGCCTTACACTTTTCAATAGCATCCAAATACATTTTCACCGCATCCTTATCAATCAACGGCCCGACAAGATTTTTTTCGCTGAGAGGATCACCAATAGTAAGTTTTTTGTAGGCAGAAACGAGTCTTTGTTTTACAGGTTCGAACACATCCTGGTGAATAATTAACCGACGCGTTGTTGTGCATCTTTGACCGGCAGTACCCACCGCGCCAAACACAGCACCCCGAATGGCAATATCCAGGTCTGCATCTTTCGAAATGATAATGGCGTTGTTTCCGCCTAACTCGAGGAGTGCTCTTCCAAGCCTTGCACCTATAGCAGCGCCAACCGCTTTGCCCATTCTCGTGGAACCTGTCGCCGATATCAGTGGGATTCTTTTATCGTTTGCCATCCATTCACCTACATCACGATTCCCGATTATTAAATTGCAAACTCCTTCAGGAATGTTGTTCGTTTTGAAAACTTTGGAAATGATGTGTTGACAAGCGACCGCACAAAGGGGTGTTTTTTCCGACGGTTTCCATACGCAAACATTGCCGCAGACCCACGCCAGCATACTGTTCCAGCTCCACACAGCGACCGGAAAATTAAAAGCTGAAATGATTCCCACTATTCCCAGCGGGTGCCATTGCTCATACATTCGATGAGCCGGTCTTTCACTGTGCATAGTAAGGCCATACAATTGTCTCGAGAGCCCGACAGCAAAGTCGCACACATCGATCATCTCCTGCACTTCACCATAGCCCTCCTGTAAACTCTTGCCCATTTCATAAGAGACCAGTTTGCCGAGGGGCTCTTTGTATTCACGCAATGCTTCGCCGATTTGCCTTACAATTTCACCACGAGCTGGCGCTGGCATCATACGCCACGATAAAAAAGCCTCCTGCGCAGCCTTTATCACTTCTTCGTAACTCGCCTTGTCAGACGTTGTAACAGAACCGATCAAACTACCATCAACGGGAGAGTAGGAGGAAAGGGAATCGCCATTTGATGCAAGCCAATTATTTCCTGTGCTTACACCGTTGTTTTTATTTTCAAGACTAAGAATTTCAAGGAAATCCATGGTTTAAAATTGAGAACGCAAAGATAAAATATAGATAGTAGTTAACCGAGAGTAATGAATCATGAAGATTCCTGAAATTTTTGGCATTGTTACTTACTGTTCACTGTTCATTTTATTTAATCATGTATTTTGTCCAGAAGCTTTGATCCTTCATCACATTTTCAAAATCCTGGAGAGAAGATCTGTTTCCCTGTCCTCCAGAACCACTGCTTCCAAAATTTCTTCTGCCTCCGCCTCCTCCACCAAAGCCTCCTTCACGCCTGCCACCACCTGGCGCTTCAGTTGAAGAACTGTTAGCTCTAATTTCAATTCTATTTAATTTTAGCCCTATGCTTATGTCTTTTTCGTGTAATGAGGAAGTATTTCCAAAAAGAGAAAAAGGTATTCTGTATTCAATATGCATTACATCTGCAGAATCCCATGAAAAAGCAATGTTGGCGCTTCCTGCCATTTGCAATCCCTGCTCATCCGGTTCACCATTTGAAAATCCAAAGACTTTCATGGAAATAAGATTGAGCGCCATGGCAGCCCTTATAGCTTTCATATTGGATCTTCTTTGTTCATTATTTTCCTGACCATTATTCTCATCATTTCTTCGTTCTTTGAAATTTGTCATGGAATTATCACTTGTGTATTTTTGCTTCACTGGAAATTCAATTCCTTTACCTTCTTTCTTCTTTCCCTTCGGATCAATATATAGCTCCATGCCCTGGCGCATGATTCTCGTTTGTGTGTGAGAATCAGGAATAATTAAAGCGAGATATAAATTCTGTAAATCGTTATCAATGGCATACCTTATTTGAGTAGATGCATCGGTTTCAAATTTTTGCACTGGCCATTCATCCGTCTTTCCATCAAGTAAATGATTGATGTCAGTGTCGTTTGATGAATGCAATTGATTATTGTGAGGGCTTGATGCAGGACTATGAAATGAATGGAAAAGCAAACTGAGCAGGGCTACCGAAATGATTTTCATGATGAGATTTTTTGTCCAAAGATTTGACGACCATTGTTACAAAAACTTGCTTAGTACTGCTCCTGCTCATTCGGAAAATCTTTGGACTTCACATCTTTTATATATTGCCGGACGGCTTTTGTGGCCTGGTCATGAATATTTAAATATTGCCGAAGGAAGCGTGGTTTGAATTCTGTGTTGATGCCAAGCATGTCATGCATCACCAACACCTGCCCGTCGCAATACTTGCCCGCGCCAATTCCAATTGTAGGAATGCGCACGCTTTCAGAAACTTCTTTCGCCAGATTTGCAGGAATTTTTTCAAGCACGATAGCAAAGCAGCCCGCTTTCTCCAGGAGTTTTGCGTCCTTTTTTAATTTATTTGCTTCCGGCTCTGTCTGGGCCCGTACTGCGTAAGTTCCAAATTTATAGATCGACTGCGGCGTTAGTCCCAGGTGCCCCATCACCGGTACTCCTGCCGATATGATCCGACCTACTGATTCGAGGACTTCTTCTCCGCCTTCCAATTTCACGGCATGTGCTCCGGTCTCTTTCATGATGCGGACTGCCGAAGCCAGCGCAATGTCAGAATTCGATTGGTAAGACCCGAAGGGAAGATCGACAACAACAAGACAGCGATCTATGCCGCGAATTACGGACGACGCATGATAGATCATTTGATCTAAGGTGATTGGCAAAGTCGTTTCATGCCCGGCCATCACATTGGAAGCGGAATCGCCGACGAGGACCACATCCACACCCGCTGCATCGAAAATTTTCGCAAATGAAAAATCATAAGCGGTGATCATGGAGATTTTTTCCCCGGCCGATTTCATTTTTTGCAGGGTATTGGTCGTTACCTTTTTTACTTCTTTATTGGGTGGCATGAACCAGGATTTAAAATTGGCGGGTAAAGCTAATATAATATGTCGAGTTTTATCGCATGTCAAGACTCGATAACTACGTGTCACCAGGATTGCCGAATAAAAAAGAGACATAACATCGATTATGTCTCTTAAAAGAACGTGACTGTTTCTATTTAGGCCGCTTGTTCCAGGAACTCTTTCAATCCCTTTTGCATGAACTGGGTCCAACCTTCCATAAAGTTTTGTTTTGCCAGTTCAGGATGTTTTTCAGGAATGAATGTTTCGAGTCCCTCATGAGTCAAGATTAATTTAGTTTTGTTTCCTTGCTCAACCAATTCAAAACTAAGCAATGAATTTCCGGGATAGCCGTCATACCTCCAGTCAACGGAAATTTTTTTCAAAGGAACCACCTCCTTTACTTTCCAGATGTGCAGAAAATCTTTCCCTTCATGATGAATATTGAATTGTGTTTCGAATCCAACTTCCGGTTTGAAATCTTCAAGCTGGGGAAAGTACCATTGCTTCATCTGCTTTATATCAGTGAGCGCCTTCCAAATTTTTTCGACAGGCGCATTGAACGTTCTTTCGATAACTACTGGAGTGTCCATTTGCTTTATATTTTTCTTTTTTGAATGACCCGATACGTATTCATTCAGTCGATCAATACTTTGATCCCAACCTTCATTCATTCCGTCAATATATGGGCGTCCTTCTTCGGTGATCTTTGAAACAGCAGCGTGTAGATTGAGTGTAGTTTTGTTGCCTTCTTCTGCAAATGTTACCGTGTTAAGAACTTCAAAAAGGCGGTTGCCATTTTTATCGAGCGCCGCACTGGTAAAGACTATTTTTTGCGGTTCAACTATTTCATGAAATTCTCCATCCATCGGATAAACGATGCCGTCAGGGGCTTTCATATGGATCAGGATTTTCCCGCCCGGCTTTGCATCAACATCACACACAGGATTTGTAAAACCTTTTGGCCCCCACCATTTTTCCAATTGCTCTCGATTTGTCCATGCCTCGAATACCAATTTTCTCGGTGCATTGATGATCCTCTCTAACGTCATTTCTTTTTCAGAAGAGATCTTCCTAAGATACCCTTCGAGTTTATACATATTCTGCTTAAGACCAACGTCTGCTTTGAATACTTTCACCACATTCTCTCTTTCTTCCGCGGTTTCAAAAAGCATCTCAATATTGATAAGTGTTTTCTTTCCCTTTTCAATAAATGTAACAGTGAATTGAAATTTTGGTGATACATGATCATAGACCAACTTTTCATACTTCACCACTTCCTTGTAAACACTTTTATTTTTGTAATCAGTGCCATCGGGTCCATGCATGATAAAATCCCAAACTCCGCCGGGAGTTACATCCATTTGGAAAATCGTGTTGGTAAAACCATTAGGGCCCCACCAGTTTTTAATATGATCAGGATCTGTCCATACTTTCCAAACCAATTCTCTTGGTGCATTTACAACCCTGGAAATGGTGAGTGTTCTGCTTGGTGACAATACTGCATTGGTTGCCATAACTTTTGATTTTAAAGTGATAGAATCAGAGTTGCCAGGTATTCATCGAGTTGGTCAAATGCCTTGAAGACGCGCTCAATCACAAACTCGTTCGTTTTCTTAACGCTTTCTTTTTCTTGTAACATGTTTTTTGGTTTTCGTTTGTTTTTTTTGTGCGGTTTGTAATTCCTCAAGATATGTTTCCAGGGCATCCAACTTTTGTGTCCAGAATTTTCGGTATTGTTCCACCCAGTCGGATACCTCGTTGAGTTTTTCCAGTTTCGCCTCACAATAACGGTGCCTGCCGTCCTGCCTGATGCTAATGAGTCCAATTTTAATGTGTTTGGAAATAGCCGGCCGGCTCATTTTAAATTTCTCGGCTACCGAATTCAGGTGTAATGAGCGCTGAGCGATCATGTTGATGATCTGCCGGCGGGTAGGATCGGCTATGGCCTGGAATACGTCTCGTCTCATGTTGAATTTATTTGTAACCGATTGGTTACACAAAAGTATATGAAACCCTTTTGGTTACACAAAATTTTTTTTCATTTTTTTTCGACACCAATAAATGGCGCAATCAGCCCTTCTCATTGTCGCGTGCACACATCCACCTCTCGAAAATCTCTTGGTATGTTTGCGGTATAAAAAATTTTTTTATGAGAAAATTAGTTGTGTTCATGCATATGTCTGTTGATGGTTTTGCCGCAGGTCCTGATGGCGAGATGGACTGGATACATGTTGATGACGAAATTTTTGACTATGCCGGTGATCAAACGGATGAAGCGGACGTCGCACTATACGGAAGAAAAACATTTGAAATGATGGACGCATATTGGCCCAATGCAGCCGATCAGCCCGGAGCAACCCCACATGATGTTAAACATTCACGATGGTATAATTCGGTTGATAAGTTAGTTTTATCACATTCCATGCAAGCCAAGGAAAAGAATAAAACGAGTTTTATATCAAAAGATGTTACGGAACATATTAACAGGGTGAAGAATCAGCCCGGCAAGAACATAATAGTCTTTGGCAGCCCGACCACTGTTGGTTTTCTATTGCAGGAAAATCTTGTAGATGAACTTTGGCTATTTGTGAACCCGATCATTCTTGGGAAAGGCATTTCTTTTTTTAATGGTGCAAAAAATAGTTTGAGACTAAAACTTGTTTCGAGTAATGCGTTTTCCTCTGGCGTGGTCTGTCTTCAATATTCAAAGGACAAATAACAAAGCTCAAGTAAAATTAAAATTTAAACCCCATGTCATTCCAGGCATATCTTGATAATATCCAGGCCAAAACCGGTAAGAGTCCGAGTGACTTTAAGAAACTTGCCCAGAAAAAAGGATTTACTGAAAAAGGCAAACTTAAGCCTGGAGTAAAAGCCGGTGATATTGTAAACTGGTTGAAGCAAGAATTTAAATTAGGGCATGGTCACTCGATGGCTATTTACGCATTGTTGAAAGAAATGAAAAAAGAAGGTGAGTAAATAATATTGGTGATCTCTTTTTCTACACCTTTTTATTGCGGGTTCATTCTATCAAAGGCCGCTTGCAGTTCTGCGGGACCTGCTTTGATCATCGCTTCACTGAATCCAAAAGTGATCTGTGATTTCCCTTGTTTCAATTGTTCAAAAGCAGCTTCAATGAAATCGCTGACTGGCGGAGCCGAATCATGGATTCCCTTGCCGCCCAGGTCAGTGTTCAGAGCGGGAGGAATTAATTCGATCACGTCAATATCTCTTGCCTTCAACAAATACCGCAGCGATAGTGTTAAAGAATGAATGAAGGCTTTTGTCGCACAATACACGGGAACTTTTGCCAGTGGGGAAAATGACAAGCCCGAGCCTACATTGATGATCGTGTTCAATGAATCCAACTGGAGAAAAAGAGAGATCAAATGAACTGGTGCTTCGATGTTAGTGGTTATTTCTTCTTTTGCCCGGTGAAAAAAATTATCATCTGAAACAGACATCCATTGTTGAATGCCTGCATTATTTACCAGGACATTTAGATCAGCGTGCTCCCTGGCGATCCATTTGAAGAGATCTTCTCTTTCTTCTGCAAGAGAGAGATCGCAGGCCCTTGTAATTGTTGACGGAAGTTTTTGAGCCGCCTCCTGCAAAGCAGATTCACGCCTGCCACAAATAATAACGCTGTTATTTTCCCTGGCAAACCTTTCGGCAAGGGCAAAACCAATGCCTGTTGCTCCGCCAGTAATAAGAATTTTATTGTTTGAGAGATTCATGATGCTGTGTGAAATTTGTTTTCGAAATTAGTTCTTTCCAAATAAGATCACTCATCAAAAGTCATTTGAAGATCAAATGGGCCACATCGGATTCCATATCCCAATAGATCATTGCAAGTGCGGTGAGATCGAAACTGGCATGCGCGATCATGATCATCCAGATGTTTTTTGTGACCGCGAAGATGGTACCGAAAACAAGCCCTGTTATCGTAGCTTGTTCTACCCCGGTCCAACCCTGGCTAAAGTAATGGCTAAGTCCAAACCACGCTGAAGTAAATATTACGATAAATATTTTTGCGGTGAGGCGTTCGCCCAGGAGTTTTCCCAGGCGTTCAAACATAAAACCGCGAAATACCGTTTCTTCTCCAAAACCAGCAGCTAGCATTGCCCAAATTGCAGCAGGCAGTATGGCTCTGTTTCCGGTTAGAAAATGATAGGCATGATTGATCGGATCAGCACCGAGAAGAGGCATTGCAACGGCTTTCATCAGGAACTTAAATGCGACACCAAAAATGATCCCGGCAATTATTGTGATGATCCAACTCCCAGGTTTTTCATAGCCGATCTCGTGCCATCGTGTGTGCGATAAGCGCACCCATATCAGTACAAGTATAGCGCCAACGGGAAGTGCCACCATATTTGGCAAAATGATATTTCCTGTAAACATTACGAGAAGGATCGCGATAATTCCAAGAGGACCAAATCCGCGTAGCTGCGCGGCAAAAGAGTCATCGGATGCGTGGCGGGTTGCACTCACTATCGTAAGAATTTTTCTGCAGGGGGAATCATTGGGTAGCCCGGTAAGTAATAATTACTACAAGATCCTTGTTGCCGGTGGGTCTTAATCCATGGGAACTTCCCGGTCTGGTTAAAATAGCATCACCTTCTTTTACTTTAAAGGTTTGATCATTCATCTTCATCTCACCTTCTCCACTTACAATGTAATAAACCTCATCTTCTGTTTGCAAATGATAGCCAATAGCGGATCCTTGGTGTAAAGCACGTTTTCGAA
>VBAQ01000237.1 GCA_005883765.1 Bacteroidota bacterium | reverse complement strand
AAAACGTTTTGGATGTCGGCACAGGAACCGGGTTACTGAGCTTAATGTTTGCACAAAAAAATTCATTAGCTACAATTGATGCAATTGAAATTGATGAAGATGCTTACCAACAGGCAAAACAAAATGTAGCCGGCTCGTCATTTGTCGACAACGTGAATGTAATACACGGAGATATCAAAACATTTTCGTTCTCAAAAAAATATGACCTCATCTTTAGCAATCCTCCATTTTATGAAAGAGAAATAGCATCGGAAGATCAAAAAAAGAATACTGCTCATCACCATTCCGGACTTGTGCTGGAGGAGTTGCTACCAATTTTAAAAGCAAATCTTGCTGATGAGGGCGAATTTGGTCTCCTGCTGCCTTTTAAACGACACAAAGAGGTAAAAAAAATCTTGGTCACACAAAATTTATTTGTGTCAAAAATTGTTTTTGTCAGGCAGTCAACAACGCATGATTATTTCAGGGTAATGATCATGGGAAAACTAAGAGCAGAAGGAGGTTCGGAAACAACTATTGATGAAATTTCGATCTGGAATGGCCAACAACAATACACGAAAGAATTCAGACAATTATTGAAAGATTATTACCTGGGCCTCACCTCCCAACCTCCTCTCCAATAGAGAGGATGCGGTTCTTTAGAATAAATCCAGGCACCAGATCCTTCCACATTAACTAATCCCAACTCCCATCAGAGGTTGTGTGAATTGATTCTCCCCCGCTGGGGGGATTAGAGGGGGCGGCATAATTCTTCAAATATTCAAACGGTTCAGTCAGCTCTCCATTCCTGGTGATGGTAGCTTTATTGATAATATCGGAACCACCCGACAAAATATCAGGCAACACGTATTTGATCAGCTGCTCGCCAAAATACCGTGAGGCATCACGTGGTAGTTCGTTGGGTAAGTTCCCGACGGCCATGATATCTATTGAACCAGGCAAATAAGGCGCGGTTTTTTGCAAATTTTTTCTATCGACACCATAAACCGGATCCTCAATGGATTGATCTCCCAAATTTATCGGCACGGATCCCCCTGTATCATCAGCAATATCAGCGATGGTTTGAATTTTAAAATTTTCATGTTGAGCATCTGTTTTTTCAAATAACCTCGGCACATCCTTTTCCCAGTACACACCATTCATTAAGATGTCGGATTCAGAAGCGTAAGGCAAAAATTTACATTGGTATTCCTCAGGATGAAGATGAAAATTCTCCCTGGAATAATTCTTTTTGATCTTATGCTCATACAGATCAGCGCCTTTGAGTTGTGTATATACCGGGTAAGAGAAATTCTTGTCTAAGTATTCATCAGGCTCTACCTCCACGACTTCCATCAGGTTCATAATTTCCACAACACCATGAGCCACCCGCCCGGAACCTGTTACAACAATTTTTACCTTAGGGAGCCTGAGCCCAAAATATGTATGGATCAGTTCGCGAAAACTTCTTTGCTTGTAAACTCTGTCGAGCTGATAAGTTCCTGTTCGGGTTCCATAGGCCATCATTCCATTATGGGCGCCAACCACGCCTGCAAAAAATCCAAAACCAATGATGCGCTGACCATCTTCATGTTCCAGGCATTCGTAATCGATCAAAGTGATCTGTTTGTCAAGGATAGCGCGGAGCAATTTTTGATTTCTTGGTTGTTGTTTTCTTGTATGCGAAAAAAAAAGGTAGGTTTTCTTTGGAATTAATTGCTCGATGGGTACTTCTTTGATCCCTAGAAAAAAATCGCCGATGTCATCTTTCACTTCAACTCCCGCCATTGAAAACTCCCGGTCGCTAAAGCACCGGGTTAACGAGCTTTCCACTATTATTTTAACAGAATTTGAATTTTTATGGATCCATTTGCATTGAGCCGGCGTCAATGATACGCGGTTGTCCGCCGGAATTTTTCCCTCCTTAATGAGTCCTATTCTTGCCATAGCTTTCTTTTTTCTTAATCAGACAAATGTAATTGATGAAAGGCGAAGCTGCAATGCGTGTAACTGCTTTTAACCTATGAAGCGGCACACAGCAAAACCGAACTTTTTCATCACGCGGCCTTTTCAGCAGAGAAAAATTGCTGAGGCAGAAAAAATGAGACATTGCTCTTTTCTTTCATCCTGACGAACCAATTGTCGTGAAGTGCACAGCAAGCTCTATTTCCGGTTACTCCGATCAAATAAATTTTTTTACGACTGTCCAATCGGCGTTAGCTCGCTTGTTATAATAGTGTAATTCGCTAAATTCAATAACGTTTAAATTTAAAAAAATGGAAGAGTACGCATTAATCATGAGACACGAAGACGGCAAAAAAATAGCTTCGCCCGAACAAATGGAGATCTGGATGAAACAAACGATGGACTGGATAGGTGGCATTGCCGCGCAAAACAAGTTTGTAGGCGGTACCGGGCTGCCCTTTGACGGCGCCCGCGTAGTGACAACAAAAAATGCAAAAAGCGTAGTTACCAATGGACCTTTCGGGGAAATAAAAGAAACCATTGGCGGGTTTATCACGGTCAAGGCAGATTCTGTTGAGGAAGCGGTTGAATTTGCAAAAGGTTGTCCTGTATTGCAGGGAGAGGGAAACAGTGTAGAAGTACGAAAGATTTCTCAAAGCAATGGGACTCACTAAACACGGAAAGCCTCTGCACAAAATTAATGTTCGCAGGGGCTTTTGTTATGGAACGACAAGAATTGATACCACATTTATTCCGCACCGAATACAGGAAAATCGTTTCCGTGCTTTGTAAACGTTTTGGATTCGATCAAATCGAAAACGCGGAAGACATTGCCAGCGATACTTTTGCCACCGCTGCGCAGACCTGGGGAATGAATGGCATTCCCAAAAATCCAACGGCATGGCTCTATCATGTGGCAAGGAACAAAGCAAAAAATTATTTAAAGCGCAACTCCATCTTCAAAAATAAGATCACTCCTGAAATATCCCTGCAAAGTTCAGCTCCCGACGTTTATGAAAATGACATTGACCTTTCGCCACAGAACATCAACGATAGCCAGCTGCAAATGATGTTTGCAATTTGTAATCCTGCAATCTCTGTTGAAGCGCAGATCGGATTATCACTCCGCATACTCTGCGGTTTCGGCATTGAAGAAATTGCTGATGGCTTCCTTACAAACAAAGAAACGATCAACAAGCGATTATTCAGGGCGAAGGAAAAGTTGCGAGAGGAAAAAATTAAAATTGAATTTCCAAACAGCTCGGAAATTGAGGAAAGGCTATCAACAGTGCTGCGAACAATTTATTTGTTGTTTAGCGAGGGTTATTATTCCGCGAGCCATGACCAGGTACTTCGCAAGGAATTGTGCTTCGAGGCCATGCGACTTTGCACTATGCTCATCGAAAATAAATACACGAATAAACCTGAAGTAAATGCTTTGATTTCTCTTATGTGTTTCCATGCATCAAGATTTGACGCCAGGGTCAATGAGCATGACGAGCTTATTTTATACAATGAGCAGGACACAAATCTGTGGAATGCGGACCTGATCAGCAAAGGAGGATATTTTTTACATTGCGCAGCAACGGGGAAAAACCTTTCCAAATATCACCTCGAGGCCGCCATTGCGTATTGGCACACAAAAAGAGAGGACACGAAGGACAAATGGGAAAATATCCTTCAATTGTATAACCAGTTATTGCAAATAGAATACTCGCCCATAGCGGCATTAAACAGAACATACGCTCTTTCAAAGACCAGCGGGAAAACCAAGGCAATCATTGAGGCGGAGAAATTGAAAATGGACGATAACCAGTTTTATCACTCTCTCTTGGGAGAACTTTATTCAGGTATTGATAATGTGAAAGCGATTTCCCATTTCCAGGTTGCCTTGAGATTGTCCAGGTCAGCCGCTGATAAATCAATCCTATCAAAGAAATTACAGGCACTGGAAAAAAAATAGAGTACTGACCAGACAAAATCAAGAGTGGGAGTTGAGCCTTTGCCGCAATCAGCCATTGAATTTGTCGCTTTTACACAGTCCTTCATCCACGCATTCCAGTTATGTTTGCATCATAAATTCTAAATATGGAAGCAAATAAAAACTTTCGAACAGTAGAGGAGTATTTTTCTGCTTTCCCGGCAAGTACAAAAAAGGTTTTAATGAAAATGAGAGAGACGATAAGACAAGCCGCGCCGCAGGCGGAAGAATTGATAAGCTACAACATGCCTGCCTTTAAACTTCATGGCGTGCTCGTCTATTATGCTGCTTATAAGAGCCATATAGGATTCTATCCAACCGCCTCTCCTATGAAAGCTTTCAAAGAAGAATTGGCAGATTATAAAACCTCAAAAGGTGCCATTCAATTTCCTATTGAAAAAGCAATACCCACAAACCTTGTAAAAAAAATAGTCAAATTCAGAATCAATGAAAACCTGGAGAAGGCAAGATTAAAAGGAGAGAAATAACACGCGGTTTTTGAAAGTCATCCAGCGAAAATTTTTATATTCACTTGCTTAAACATTGGTGAATGAAAAAAATTGCCTGCCTAGCTCTAGTCATCACAATCCTGACATTCCTGACATCCTGTAGAAACAACAACTCAAATAGATACAATGGCTGGCAAAATGCTCATGGCAATTCGGACGGGAACAAATATTCTTCGCTTAGTCAAATTGACACCAACAACGTGCAACAGTTGCAAGTGGCATGGGAGTTTCATACCGGCGATGCCGACACGACCGCTCATTCACAGATCCAATGCAACCCCATCATGGTTGATGGGATTATCTACTGCACTTCGCCACAATTAAAACTATTTGCTCTTGACGCAGCAACAGGCAAACAAAAATGGGTGTACTCTCCTTTCGATAGTATTCCAGGCGCGCAAAGAATAGGTCATTTCATCTTAAACAATAATCGTGGCGTTGCATACTGGAGTGATGGCAAAGACGATCGGCGCATATTTTATGCCGCCGATTCATACCTGGAAGCTGTAGATGCAAACACGGGTAAAGTCATTCAAAGTTTTGGGAATGGCGGTAAGGTTGATCTTCATAATGGCCTTGAAATGGATGGAGTGCAAAGTTTGTTTGTGACAGCCACATCGCCACCCTCTATTTACAAAGATCTTGTCATCACCGGCACAAGAGTTTCTGAGGCTATGGATGCGGCCCCCGGTGATATTCGTGCCTATGATGCAAGAACAGGAAAAATAGTATGGCAGTTTCACACGATACCTCATCCAGGTGAGGCGGGTTATGAGACATGGGAAGACCCGAACGCATGGAGAATGACGGGAGGTGCAAACAATTGGATGGGTATGACAATAGACCAGGAACGTGGCATTGCATTCATTCCTCTCGGCTCGGCATCGATGGATTTCTATGGAGGCAAGAGACGAGGCTCAAATCTTTATGCTGATTGCCTCCTCGCAGTAGATGCGACGACAGGCAAACATCTCTGGCATTTTCAATACATCCACCATGATACATGGGATAAGGATCCTTCCTCACCCCCCGTTTTATTGACAGTAACTCATAATGGTAAAAAAATCGATGCTGTGGCGCAAACTTCTAAAAACGGTTTTGTTTATTTATTCAACAGGGAAACGGGAGAATCATTATTCCCTATAAAAGAAACACCGGTTGATACGTCGACTGAACTGGTGAATGAAAAGATGTCGCCTACGCAACCAATTCCACAGAAACCAGCCCCCTTCGTCCGTCAATCGCTCACTGAAAAAGATCTCAATCCTTACTTGTCAGCGGATGAATATCAAGATGTAAAAAACAGGTTAAAGACTTATCATACCGGCAATATGTTCATGCCACAGTCAAAGGAAGGCACAATTATTTTTCCCGGCTTTGATGGCGGTGGTGAGTGGGGTGGTGCTGCCGTTGATCCCGAAACAGGAATACTGTACGTGAATGGCAATGAAATGGCATGGATACTCCAGATGTTTGACATCGATCCGGCCAAGAGTTCAGAAAACCTGGGGCAGGCCGGAGCTAGATTGTACAATCAAAATTGTATGAGCTGTCACGGTCCCGATAGAAAAGGCAGTGGCAATTATCCACCAATTGTCGGCATTGAAAGTAAATATGATCCGCGCACCTTCATCGAGTTCATTAATTCGGGGCGTAGAATGATGCCGGCTTTCAGCCACTTGAGTCAGAACGATAAGGATGCCATTGCGGCTTTTGTTCTAAACCTTCAAAAGGAACAGCAAAAAAAATATACGGGTAAATTATCTGCCATTGATTCATTTCGACGAGTGCCTTACCAGATCTCGGGTTACAACAAATTTTTGAGCAAGTCAAATCTTCCGGCGCTTGCGCCACCATGGGGATCGTTGAGTGC
>VBAQ01000236.1 GCA_005883765.1 Bacteroidota bacterium | reverse complement strand
ATTTCTCTTGCCTGTTGTCATAACAAACGGCAAGTTTCTTTTTGGATTTATCCATCAATTCCTTGTCTGAAAAATTATCAGTGATCACCATTTCGATCTCAAACTTTTCCGGGCTGTATTTTTCATGTAATGCGGACAATTTACTGCCGCTTATTTCATGCTTTATCCTTCCTGTGTATTTTGAATTGACAATTTCAAGCTCCGTAGCTATAAAATGATCGATGTTTAAATACGCGGCTATAGTTTCGGCGACCGGGTAGATTGTTGATGAGACCAGGATAATGTTC
>VBAQ01000235.1 GCA_005883765.1 Bacteroidota bacterium | reverse complement strand
CCGGTATCAACACAGTATCGTACAAAATCAAAAGTAGTATTCGAATCGAACAGGGTGTTACAAATATCAGCGACAACAAGCTTTTTTACCTCATCCATTTTTCGTACCACATTTGAAACATTAACAGGTGCCATATTTTGAGATGATGATCGGTTCTTCCCTGCAAAAATGAGTTGATGATCTTTTGTACGTTGTCAACCTTGAAGAACTTATGCCTGGTAAGATTTTGCTCTGACAAATATTGTTTCATCAAATCCCTCAGTTCATTTCTCAACCATTTTTCTACAGGTATACCAAAGCCCATCTTTTTCCTCTCCATCATTTCCCTGGGAATATATTTATAAACTATCTGTTTCAGGATATATTTCTTACTCCCATGATGGTATTTATATTCACTGGGTAGCCTTGCTGCCCATTCAATAATAGACTGATCAAGAAATGGCTCCCTACCCTCGAGGCTGACTGACATGGTCGCCCTATCTACCTTCTGCAAAATATCATCAACCATATAAGTCTGGTAGTCTATGGCCATCATGTAAGACAAGGGGTCATAAAACTGTGCCCGCAGTTCTTCACTATTGTGGGCTGTTGACAGTTCCAGGATGCCATCCCCGAACAGATTACTGATCTCTGCACTCGTAAATACCTGGCTCAGGTTCTTCATCATTTGACACGGCGAAGGGTCTCTCAACAAGTTTCGGAGCTTTTGATAACGGCTGTGAAAATTATATTGTCTATTGAAATAGGGAATATTTTCTGAAGGAACCGCTTCCATTACCTCGGCCATTGCATTTCTTACAACCCCCGGCATCGCCTGCAGTCTTTTTCCATGTTTCAATAAATAATCATAGCGATTGTACCCGGCAAAAATTTCGTCGCCGGCATCCGCTGATAATGCGACCGTAACCTTTTTGCGCGCCATGCGGCTGACAAGTATGGTGGGTATGGCGCTACTGTCGGCAAATGGTTCATCGTAGTAATAGGGAAGGTCGGGAAGAATGTCAAGGGCTTCTTGCGGCGTGCAATAATATTCCGTGTGATCAGTGCCCAAATGTTGAGCTATTTTTTTGGCAAATGGCGCTTCGTCCATTTTCGGATCCGTTGTTCCGATCGTAAACGTTTTAATTTTTTCTGTTTTATCTTTTTGCAGCAATGAGGTCACACAGGAACTATCATATCCGCCGCTCAGAAAAACTCCTACCGGGACGTCAGCTACCATGCGATACTCGAACGATTTGCTTAATATCTTTTCGGTTTCGTCGATCGCGTCCGCGAGACTGATGGAAAGTTTTGGCTTATTATAATAGTCATATACGTTCCAATATTGGCTGAGTAAAATATCTTTTGACCGCAGATTAAATTTTAGTAAGTGACCGGCTGCCAATTTATGAGTATGATCAAAAATGCAATAGGGCGAAGACACGTACCCGTATTGTAAAAAAGACGCCACGGCATCCGCATTTATTTCCTTTATGAATCCAGGGTGCGCCATCAATGATTTCAGCTCGGACCCAAAAAGAAATAGTCCATCATTGAAATAATAATAAAAAGGTTTTACCCCTGCCCGGTCACGAATACAGATCAATTCATTTGCCGGCTCATCAAACAAAGCAACCGTGAACATTCCGTGCCACTTCTCTATGCTCTTCTCGCCCCATTGCCTCCAGGCATGCAATACTACTTCCGTATCTGAATGCGTTAAAAACTGGTGACCCATGGAAATCAGTTGTTCCCGGATCTCGTTATAATTATAGATCTCACCATTGAAAATGATTTGCAGGCCATCATAATGCATGGGCTGGTTAGCGGCGGCACTCAGGTCAATGATCGAAAGTCTCCTGTGCCCTAAACCCACTGCAGAGTCATCGACTTCATGAATATAAAAACCTTCTCCGTCAGGCCCCCTGTGAGAAAGGGCTGAGGTCATTGAGATAATATCTTCTTTCAGGCTCTTATTTCGGGGACCAATGAATCCTGTAATTCCGCACATTGCTCTTTTTTCTTAGCGTAATTTACTCTCTTTCGCACGAACACATATATAAGCACGATCCAAAGCCATAATGTGTACGAAAGGTATTTGGTAATGTATTGGTACACTCTTGCATTAGGCGCAGGAAATTTATTTACGCGACCGTAAGTGTAAGTAATTAGTAACTTTTTTATCAGTTTATTGTCCTTTTTATAATAGAGCTGATGGACTAGACTGTCTTCGCTTACCAGGTCTGCAATGCTGGGAAAATGATTTGCTATCATGATTCTCAACTTTGGCTCCAGATCAGGATCAAAAAAATGCCATTTGCCATTGTAAAACGCCTCAAAACAAAAATGGCCTCCATAGCCATCAGCAAAAAATCCCACTTTCCTTACTTTAAATCCTTTTTTCTTAAAAACCTCCATGCCAATGATAGACTGTTGGCTACATGCAGCGTTGGGATGTTTTAATATATCATCGGGTATAACGATGGCGCTTAATTTCTCGTTTAAAACGGGCGCTAAAAAACAGGCCAGGGAGTTTTGCCCGAAAGAATAATGTGAATAGCCGTGATAAAATCTTTCCCTCAGGGACCGGGAAATAATGATCGCATATTGCTCAGAATCGGAAGGATTGATTCGGGTGCTTCCATATATTGAATCGCAATATTGCAAAAAAGTTGGGATCGATCTTAGCCGTGAAAGAGAGGGGTCGAAATGCTCACCATTAACACTTTCGAATACATTTGGCTTGTCCTTGTAAAAGAAATAAAACCAAATTTCCGAAATCAGGACCTGGATCGCCAAAGAAATAGCTACAAAAAAAATTATCTTCGAGAACGTCAATTTTTTCATAGATGGATTCGCAAAAATAATTAGTTATGGCAAATTAAATATCTCCAATCTTCTGCTACAATAGCCGAAATCATAAACGAAAATCATTCCATTTTTCTGCTATATCGAGCAAATTTATTTTTATTCGTTCAGCAGAATAAATCGTTCTCCCGATACAGGATCTGCAATTTCCTTTCGCACCCTCTTTTGTAAAAGAGAACTCAGCTCAACGCCTTGATCGGCAATAACATATTGAATATGATACTTGTCGATAAAATCCAGCTGGCTTTGATCTAGGCTCACAAATCGGTTATTTTTTTTCTGATCCTCGACAAATTGATGGAAGACGGACAACTGTATTAATTCTTCCTCCTGTTTCTGTAGTAGCGTATCCTGGGGCAAAGGAGCGGTGATAATATTGATATTAGTAGTTAGACTCAGATTTGGCACAAGCTTTAGATATTGGCCGAGTCGAATAAAAAACGTGTTTTTGGAAAACAAATTATTGTACTTATTGTAATCCATTATAGAAACACCGTATGGATTTAAATTTTTGCTTCCAGTTTCCTTCGCAATTTCATTTATATACTCATCTGAGTAAAGTGCTTCTTGTTGCACTTTTTTATCCCAGTTGTAATAAAATGCCAGACAAAGCCGGCAAGCAATTAACACGATGAAACCAGTGAGTAAAAGGCGCTTCGCTGGAGAAAAATCCGGGTAATTCTCTTTATAGTAAAAAATAAACAGGAATATGAGCAGGATGTTGAGGTAACACAAACTGCTGGCATAAAATCCGGCCGCGTTGGACATCTCCCACAAAAGAGCCCAGATAAAAAGCGCACTAGCGGTAATGGCAGTAAATAAAAGGAGGCCGATCTTATATTCTTTGCTCCACTTTTTAAGCCCGGTTCTTTTGAGTACTAGCAAACCCAAGACCAAAAAAGGCAAATAGAGAAGAGCGGTTTCAGTAGCACTTCCAGCCACAACATGGAAGAACGTCTTAAGGTATTGTGCCGATAATAATTTTGATGTAATGCTCGTATTTTGATTCGTAAAAACAAGGCCAAACGGAGACTTGTTGAAATAAAAGTAGACCAGCCCAATAAAAGCACTGATGATAACCAGGTAAAAGAAGAGACGGACAGCCGTTCGCTTGTCCATTAGTTTTAAAAAACTATTCAGTAAAATAAAAAGGATCGTTCCGGCGAATATAGCCGGAAATGCGGTAATGGAAACGAAGCTTAATGATAGAATGATCAAAGCGCAGGGTACAATTTTTTTATTGATGATCAGTAACAAACCCGCTACAATAAAGACATAGAATGCAGCATATTTTTTTGTGGCCAGCTCCATCGGCAGGGGCGCTAGTGCATGCAGGTTATAAAAAAATTCAGATTGCTTTAGTTCAACAATGAGACCCCCCAGGAACAGCAGTAAAAACGATAAGAGATATTCTTTCCAATTTACATCCTTTACAAAATGTTCAAAAAGGGATACTATTCCCATCCAGGCCGCAAAATAAAAAATGGGAAAAACACAAAGCATCAGGGTAAGCAGGTTATTTGCACCTGTAAAAAAAACAATGAAAGAATTCACCCATATCTCGAAATAGTGGTAGGGTATCATGAAGTGATATGCGGGGTTATACAGGTTACCCTCCATAAAGAAATTCTCGTAGCCTGTTTTGATTAAACTCGCAGAGACATTGCTTGAAAAAATAAAATCGTTATGCGGAAGTACAAAAGGGAAACTTCCAGCCTTAAATAAGAAGATCGCTTCCCACAGGTAAAAAATAAAATAGACGAGAGCAAAGACAGCAAATTTTTTCAGGCTGAAAAATGAATCCTTTACCGCCATTTTATTTACAATAGGAAACCTTCTCATTTCGGGAATGAGCAGTGCAAAAATTAATAAAAAGCCGAGGCTGATGGTCCTGAATCGGGTCACAAAAATGGAAAAGATTGTGACCGATATCACGATGCCCAGAAAAATAGAAGCGAAGAGAGTCTTATGTCTTGTGAGGGAGACGCGACCGGAAAAGGTCTTTAAAAGGACAAAACCTATTCCGAAAAAAATAGCTAGAAATAATAAACCTATGAAATAGTAGAGAATAAAAAAGCCAAGCATATTCTTTAATTAAAAAAGATAGTTTCGTAAGCCATTTCCGGTCACTCTTTTGTACATTTTAAAATGCAAATTGTTTGGGGGATCCGGCCCATGTTATGCTTTATAATGACTTCTACATTCTTAAAAACCGGCAAGGCAATTTTTCTGTACCCTTCGGGGTACCGAACGTGTTGGCCCCGGTCCTTTGAACTTATAAACCGGGCAATCGGGGATTGGCCCTTAAAGTAGCAGTTGTCAGCGGTGAACATGAAGCCGCCGGGTTTGAGGCAATTGTATCCTACACGAAAAAGATCTTCCCCTTCTTGGTCACTTAAATGATGCAATAATCCAACGGCAAGGATAATGTCAAAAGGTTCCTGATCCTGCACGACCATCTCGCTGACCCTCTCGTTAATAAACAACCCTCTATCTCCATATTCCTTACGGGCG
>VBAQ01000234.1 GCA_005883765.1 Bacteroidota bacterium | reverse complement strand
GATATTGGGCTTGCTGATTTGCCAAAGAATACCTTGCTATATAATCATAATTTCCAAGTCCATCTTGTTGTCCGGTTTCTCCATAGCCTAATCTTATTTTGAGATCACTAAGTGTGCGTGAGTTCTTCAGAAAATCTTCTTCTTTTATTCTCCAGGCAAAAGCTCCTGAGGGAAACCATCCCCATCTGTTCTCTTTTGAAAAACGTGATGAGCCATCTCTACGAACAGTTCCTGTTAAAAGATATTTATTTTGGAAAGAATAATTAAGACGTCCGAAAAAAGAGATCAACCTGTTTTCAGGTTTATC
>VBAQ01000233.1 GCA_005883765.1 Bacteroidota bacterium | reverse complement strand
GGAAGGAAATGGAGTTTATAATCAAACTGTATATTTCCAATACTTCTTTTCACATCACTCTTATCTTCTCTTTCTTCAAGAATTCCTACAGGATTTAATGGTGCAAGCTTTCTTAAGCCCGTTGTTGAATTTGGATCTAACCATTCAAAATACCCACCAAATCTTTTATTAGCGCTAAATACAGACTGAGTAGGATCAAATCTCACAGCATTGCCAATAGCTCCTTCATTTGCAAATCTGGAATTATTGATAGCACCTTTAAGGTTTAAATCAATTTTTAGATGATCATCAAACAACTTTGGATTTAAAGTAATGGAAGCTGATTTCCTTTGCAGGCTTCCCGTCTTTAAAATACCATCCTGGTTTAAAAACCCTACCGAAACCCTATATGGAAGGTTTTTGTAAGAACCGGATACGCTTAAATTATTATCAGTACTAAAAGCATTATCGTAAATTTCTTTCTGCCAGTCCGTACTGGCCTGGCCCATTATTGCAATTTGTGCAGGTGTTCCATGAGCATTTACATAAGCTCTGAATTCTGCGGGAGACAAAACGTCTGCTTCCTTTGGCAATGTTGATAAAGAATTCTGAGTATTAAAATTGAATTTTGGTTTACCGCTCCTTCCTTTCTTGGTAGTTATTATAATAACACCATTGGAAGCTCGGGAACCATAAATAGCAGTTGCAGAAGCATCCTTTAAAATATTGAAGGATTCAATATCATTGGGATTAATTAAACTTAATGGGTCCGGTGAGCCTGCGATTGAAGGACTTCCATCAGGGTTTCTATTTGGAGCCACCGGTACTCCATCAATAACAACTAGAGGGATATTGCTTGCATTTAAAGATGCACCTCCCCTTATGCGTATAGTACTGCCAGAGCCAGGAGCACCTCCATTGGATGTGATTTGTACCCCCGCCACCTTCCCGGCAATTAATTGTTCCGGAGTGGTAATAGAGCCTTTATTAAAATCTTTTGCCGTGATGGCTGTAACAGAGCCCGTAAGATCTTTTTTTAGCCTGGTTCCATATCCAATAACCACTACCTCATTGAGCGAAGAGGCGGTGCCGGACAATGACACATTCATTAAATTGTTTGAAGGAATGGCGATCTGTTGAGTGGCAAATCCAACTGAAGTAAAAATAAGTGCATCAATAGAAGAAGGTACTGTTAACCTGAAGGCGCCATCATTCGTTGTCTGAGTGGCTACCCGTGTTCCCCGGGCCGTAACCGTAACACCCGCAAGACCATTCCCAATCGAATCGGTTACTCTACCTGTTACTATACGGTTTTGCCCAAAGACGGACTGCCCAAGGAGCAGCATTACAGGCAAGGCAATCGATTGAAGCAGTTTTCTGCAAGACATAAGCAATCATTAAGCGTTTTGATAATTCAATTTTCTAAAAAGCAATGTGTATGAAACACACAATAATAGAGCTTTTTTAAGAACTCCAAAAATTTTATTTGATAAGGGTTCAAAATAGGAAACCGGATTTTTTTGTCGTCTGAAGAACAAGTTAAGATCCCATGATTTCAATCATCATTCCAAGCAAGAAGAGCGATTCAGAATGGTCCGTGGAAAAGGTTTCAGGATACAGACACCTGATCAATCTATAAGGCTGCGTGCTTCCGCACGATTTGTTTTTCTCTTGCCCGGGTTTTTCCTAAACTGAGTCTTCGCTTTGTAAAGTTTTCCCGGTCTGTGGGGAACGTCATTTTCCATTTCATCCAGGTCGAGCAACCAGTCTTTATGAGCTATTTTTTTCCTGAAATTGCGTCGGTCAAGGTTCACTCCTAATATGGCCTGGTAAAGATCCTGCAATTCCCTGAGTGAAAATTTTTCCGGCAACAGGTTAAAAATGATCGGATGCTCCATCACCTGTTCACGCAGCCGCTCCAGGCTTCTATCCAAAATGTTTTTATGATCAAATGCCAGTTTCCGGATGTCGTTTACTTTATGCCAGTGCAGCTCATTATGTGTTAGCTTGAGTTGGTGTTTTATATCGATCAAAGAGTAATATGCGGTGGTGATCACACGGCCAGAAGGATGGCGACCAAGATCACCGAAAGTATAAACCTGGTCCAGGTATACATCGTCAAGGCCTGTTCTTTCTTTCAACACGCGGTAGGGCGCACTCTCAATATCTTCATCGAGACGAACAAGATCGCCCAACAGGGACCAAAGGCCGGTAAATTCCTCCAGGTCGGATTTGATCAGGAGAACCTTTAACTCTTTATTGTCGTAGCCAAATATTACACAGTCAACCGAAACAGCAATGTTAAAGTAATCGAGATGACTGTTCTTTTCTATCTCCGCCGTTTTAAGCGATCTAGGCATAGTAATAGACACTTAGGGGTTAAATAAAAATAATTATTTTAAAATAAATTTTAGGGCGCCTGTCGATGTTTTCATATTCACCTTTATCACATACATACCAGCAGAAAGCCTCTCGGTATTTCCAAAATTTACTGTATGAGTTCCTTTTACCAGGAATCCAGAATAGATATTCCTCATCGTCTGGCCCGCGACATTGAACAGGTCAATCTCTACTTTACCACTTTCAGGAACGGTGACATCAATCGCCGCATTTTTCAACACTGGATTTGGATACACTTTGATCAATAAATTATTGCCGGGAATATTTATCGAAGTAACAGGCGTGGCTATTGTACTTACTACGTTACGGTTTAAATAAACATGGTACTCGCCTGGCTGCAGGCTAATGTCCTGTGCAGCACCTGTAGCAGTGAATGTTGTTCCGTCGAGATAATCGTACCACGTGCCTGCATTTTGAAATGTGACGCTGCCCGTTTGCGACACGACATCAAAATTTCCTACGACACAGATCTTAGAAGTGTCGGTAGTAACTTCCAGCCACTTAAACCCATTGCTGAAATTTTCACTTATCTGATTAGTGAGGAAAACATCTTTGTACAATGGATGAAAACGCAATTTTATCAGTTCCGCATAAACATCATGCAATCGCTTTCTTTGAATGTCCTGCAAATAATCCCAATGAACAGGTTTAGGAGATAAGCGGCAATTGTTATCAATCGTTCCATCCTCGCAACGATTGATAGAAAGATCGTAGCCCAATTCACCAAACTCCCAAAACAATTTGGGACCCGGTATCGTGATTAAAAATGCGCCGCACATTTCACTTCTCTTTAACGCCGTATTCAAGTCTTTGATGTTGTAAGTGCCGGAACTATTTCCAAACTGAAGATTTTTATACATCAGCCTTTCTTCATCATGACTCTCCATGTATGTCACAAGATGAGGTTTTGTCCAGGTTCTGGAAGTATAAATTCCATATGAAAAATCCCAACCAGTATTATAACCCATTGATGCCTGGTCATAACTGTAACTCATATTTCCCCAGACGAGCATTCCACTATCAGACAATTCTTTTTCCTCACTGTTGTCGCAAAAATGTTCCAGTATTACATAGGCACTGGGGTCAGCTGCTTTGATCGTATTGGCATAACCATTTATGATCGCAATGCGGCTTGCATCATAAGCAGAAAAGGCTGCATCGGTCGTAGAAATTTTTTGAGTTAATCCTTTTGAAAAATCGAACCGGTAGCCATCAATTTTATATTGGGCCAACCAATGCTGCAGCACGCGATTGAAAAAATATTTCGTCGCCTGGCTCTCATGATTAAAATCGTTCCCAAATCCGAAAGCATGTGGCGCGACAGCATTATACCATGGATTGTTCGCTGCGGGCCTGTTGTTCTGTCCATCCCAATACAATTGGGCCAATGGCGATAAACCGTATGTGTGATTCATGACTATATCCATGATCACAGCCATGCCCTTTTTATGGCATGAATCGATAAATTGCTGCAAGCTGAGTTTGGGACCATAATATTTATCGGGAGCAAAATAAAAATCAGGATTGTAGCCCCAACTGCTATTGCCTTCAAATTCATTAAACGGCATCACTTCAATGCCGTTTACTCCAAGATCCTTAAGATAATTCAAAGTATCACGCAAGGTATTCCAATCGTGGGCCGCCAAAAAATCCCTCACCAATAATTCATAGATCACCAGCTTTCGTTTATCTGGCTTTGAAAAATTGTTCACCTGCCAATTGTATTGAGGAGCGTTAGTCTGTAACACACTTACGATGCCGGTGGTTAATCCTGTAGGATAGGGTTTCAGATTTGGATAGGTAGATGAGGGAATATTTTGATCATCGTTGTTATAAGGATCAAGAATTTTTTCAGCATAGGGCTCGGCAATTTTCAAGCTGCCATCAACCAAGTATTGAAAAGCATATTCGTTGCCTGGCGTCAATCCTGTTATTCGCAGCCACCAATAATTTCCATCGGGTGTCTTGTTCATTTGGTACTGGGTCTGCTCGACCCAGTTACTTCCGGAAAACTCGCCAATCACCGACACCCTGTTTTTCGATGGGGCATATAGCACAAGCGTGACAGCGGTGTTGTCCGCTTCGTAATTAACTCCATCCTTTACACCATTTGGTAGAGGCGCGATCGTGATGCCACCCGTTACGAAGAAGCGAAGCGTGTCTGTTTTTGTAGTCGTTCCATCATTTGCTTCGGCAACAATGACTGTATTACCTCCCGATGCAAGGGTAGGATTAGCTGTGATGGTCGTTGCATTGCTCGCTGTTTGAATAACTGTACCATTCAGGTATAGTTTCATTGTCGATGTTTTATTAGCAACCGCACTAAGGCTAATATTGTCTCCAACCATTTTTGTTAAAGGCTCTGGCTGGGGAATATACAAGGGTTGAAATATTGGATCGGTAAATCGAACGGCGACGATGCTGTTGTCGTAAATAGGAACATACATATCGCTGTTATCTGCATTGCGCTGTGCCTTTGATCCGTCGCCACTCCTAAACAAGATGGCAATTTTCTGGATGTGCTCCGTGGCATCACTAATTCCAAAAAAAGTGCGAAGGCTGCCAGTAATGGTGTACTGCCATTTATTGTTGCCGAGATAAGTACAATGGGCAGCCGCTGGTGTAGTAGCCCAGGTAAATAAACTATATCGCCAGTCTGTAGAATTGGAACTTTTCGTTGTGATCACTCCGATATGAACATATACATCATTAGTAGACGAATAATTCATTAGTCCCTGGTTACCCTTCGTGGCATCCACTGTTATCACAACATTAGTCGCAGCATCATTTTCAACTGGGAAGGAAGGAGTCCAACTTAACAATTGTGCCCTCGAAAACGAGATAGTAAATAAAACTGATAAAAGGAATACAATCTTCTTCATAGCAAGCCTGATCGTTTCGGTTTTCCTTCTGCCTCAAATAGTCTAAGTATTTTGCAAAAGGGAATGTAAGATAGTAAATATGTACTTACGACACATTAAATGTTCAGAAATTTTCCAGCAATACTGAATTTTTGCTACGAAGACGCAAAGGCACAAAGAATTAATTGCAATCAGGCTTTGCGTCTTAGTTTTTTTGTGGCAGCAAAATAATTTTCAGCAAGGAAAATTCGCAATCAAAAAGATTAATCATTAGGATGCAAATGATATTTATTTATCAAAATAAGCAGCACGCCGTTGGTCCAGCCAAACCCATCCTGGCCGGCATATTCACCACCACCCGCTTCAAGATGAGTATCGACGACATTGTACTTTTCCATGAGTTTGCCTGTTCGATCAAAAACATCGGCATTTAATTTTACCCAGCGTTGAGCAATATCTCTTGCTAACGCGGATTGACCGCATCGCTCCAAACCCCAAATTGTCATCCATTCAAGCGGAGCCCAGCCATTCGGAGCATCCCATTGCTGACCAGTATTATTTTCGGTTGCTTTAACGCCTCCTGGTTGAAGCAACTTCTTTTTTAGTGTTGTTACTGCCAATCCACTTTTCCTGGTTAGTGAGATGGTTTTCGTCATCAGGCAAAAAGGATACATGCCTGCAGGCGTTGGAACCGAATTCTGTTTTTGCGTTTTGAAATTATAATCTGTGTAATAATTCAATTGTTTATTCCAGCAATATGTATTGATAGCAGCCTCCCTCTTTGCAATTTTGTTCAGCATTTGGTTGGCACCTTTTTCGTCTTTTTTCATCTTTCTTCCTTTAGCGATCATTTGTTCCAGATGAACCATTAAAGCGTTCAGATCAACCGGAACAAAATTTATCACCTGAATAGTCGTAATATTTTTTTGATTGGCGAACCATCTGTTACTGAAATCGATACCGCTTTCCGCTCCTGCACGCAAATTGCGATACATTTCTTCTTTATTTCTTCCTGAACGTTCAGCAACTGCTACATCTTCTTTAAATCCTTCCGGGCGTGGCGTAGCAGCGTCATCCCAATAGCGATTTAAAATTGTTCCATCTTTCAATTTTACGACCCGCCTGTGTGCTTCGCCTGGCTTTAACTTATCTGCCCCCTCCATCCAAAAATCATACTCCTTCTCCAAGGCAGGTAAGTAGGTCAAATAAACATCATCACCTTTAATCGACGCAAGCAATTCAACCATCAAAGAAAAAAATGGCGGTTGGGAACGACTGATATAGTAACTACGATTTCCATTAGGTATGTGTCCATAAGTATTGATGAGATAAGCAAAATTGTCTACCATGTTTTCGATCATCTCCACCTCGCCACTTTCCTTCAGTCCAAGCATGGTGAAGTAGGAATCCCAATAGTAAATTTCGCGGAATCTTCCCCCGGGAACTATGTACGGATGAGGTAAGGCCAGGAGCGAACTCCCGTTCACAGCCGTATCGGCTTCTCGTCTCAAAACATTCCACAAGTTTTTTATGTGCATCACCACATCTTTT
>VBAQ01000232.1 GCA_005883765.1 Bacteroidota bacterium | reverse complement strand
TCGGCGATAGAATCAGAATGAACTCCATTTCTCATCCAAGAGCCTATATGCGCAGCCTGGCAACAAGAGAAAGCGATAAGGCATTAAGCGCACATGTGGAAGAAGCCATTGATGTTTGTAAAGCGGCAGGCTTTGATTTTATCATTCTGGAAAGTGCCGGCGTCGGGCAAAGTGATGTGAGCATTTCAGACTACTGCGACGTGAGCCTGTACGTGATGACACCGGAATATGGAGCCGCATCTCAACTCGAGAAAATAAATATGCTCGATTATGCCGACGTGATCGCCATCAACAAATTTGACAAGGCTGGAGCATTGGATGCATTGAGTGATGTTCGCAAGCAGTACAAAAGAAATCATCAATTATTTAAA
>VBAQ01000231.1 GCA_005883765.1 Bacteroidota bacterium | reverse complement strand
CAAATAAAATTTTATTCTGATCAACTCACTCCAGTCAGCCGAAAGCTAATCAATAACTGGCATGAAAAAATTCAAGCGTACGCCGAGGACTATTATGAATACAAAGTGCGCGAAAAAACGATCAAGCTCCCGATGTTCTCGATAACCTTGTCCGGCACGAGAATTCCAAAAGTTGTTTTGCCAAAATATAAAGATTGGGGCGACATATTGAGGTGGCAGGCACAGGAAAATGCGCCGGGGAGATTTCCTTTCACTGCAGGAGTGTTTCCACTGAAGAGAGAAGGCGAAGACCCGACAAGAATGTTCGCTGGTGAAGGGGCTCCCGAAAGGACTAACAAAAGATTTCACTACGTCAGCATTGACCAACCCGCAAAAAGATTGTCGACTGCATTTGATTCGGTCACTCTTTATGGTGAGGACCCCGACCATCGTCCTGATATTTTTGGTAAGATCGGCAATGCGGGCGTGAGCATCGCGACAGTCGATGATGCAAAAAAACTTTACAGCGGGTTTGATCTCTGCGATCCAAAGACTTCGGTCAGCATGACCATTAATGGGCCAGCCCCGATGATATTGGCTTTCTTCCTTAACGCGGCCATCGATCAGCAGTGTGAAAAGAAAATAAAAGAACTAGGATTGGAAAAAGATTTAGAAAGGATTAAAAAGGAGAAGTTCGGGGATCAAGCACAACCAAAGTATCAGGATACCTCAAAAGTCCCCTCCACCGGAGAGGATTTAGGGGAGGCCTTAGGGGAGGCTTCTCTCCCCGATGGCAACGATGGTCTTGGTTTGAAACTTCTCGGCCTCTCTGGCGATGAAGTATTACCGACAAATGTTTACGAACAATGCCGACAATCTGCGCTCCAACAAGTCAGGGGAACTGTGCAAGCCGACATTTTAAAAGAAGACCAGGCGCAGAATACCTGCATCTTCTCCACTGAATTTGCATTGAAGCTGATGGGTGATGTGCAGGAATATTTCATCAACAACAAAGTCAGGAATTTTTACAGTGTTAGTATAAGCGGTTATCATATTGCAGAAGCGGGAGCAAATCCCATCACCCAGCTCGCATTCACGCTGGCCAATGGCTTCACTTATGTTGAATACTATCTCAGCCGCGGCATGAACATCGATGACTTCGCCCCCAACCTTTCATTCTTCTTTAGCAATGGAATGGATGCGGAGTATTCTGTCATCGGCCGGGTGGCACGACGTATTTGGTCCAAGGCTATGAGATATAAATACAAGGCCAACAAGCGCAGCCAGATGCTGAAATATCATATTCAGACCTCGGGCCGCAGCCTGCATGCACAGGAAATTGACTTCAACGACATCCGCACCACGCTGCAGGCGCTCTATGCCATTTACGACAACTGCAATTCTCTTCACACCAATGCATATGATGAGGCCATCACCACGCCGACGGAAGAAAGTGTCCGTCGTGCCATGGCCATACAATTAATTATTAATCGCGAGCTGGGTTCGGCAAAAACAGAAAACTTTATCCAGGGGAGTTTCGCCGTTGAAGAGCTCACCGACCTGGTGGAAGAAGCGGTGATGGCGGAGTTTGACCGCATCACGGAACGCGGCGGGGTGCTGGGCGCCATGGAAAGAATGTACCAGCGAAACAAGATCCAGGAAGAAAGTTTGTTTTACGAGCATCAGAAACATACAGGAGAGTTGCCCATCGTTGGCGTAAATACTTTTCTTAATAAAAAGGGGAGTCCTACGATTATTCCCAACGAAGTGATCCGAAGCACCAAAGAAGAAAAGGAACAACAGATCACTAACTTGCAGGCATTCTGGAAAAGGAATGAGACCAAGGCTGATGTTGAGTTGACGAAACTCAAAGATGTTGCGATCAACAACGGCAACCTTTTCGCGCAATTGATGGAGACAGTGAAATATTGCTCTCTTGGACAAATCACACATGCGCTTTACGAAGTGGGGGGACAGTACCGCCGCAATATGTAACAATGGTGGGCTATGTCCGCCGAAGCCTTCTTGACTCGCCAAATTTGAAAGAGGTGGTGGCGAAGGCAGTATAGAAGGAATATGTAGGATTTTTATTTACCCAGCTGCATTGCTACTATTTGGCTTTTCTTGCGTCGCACTCTTGTGCGGTCTGGAAGGTCTATTCAGCATTTTCCTCACCCCACCTTTGGGCGGGATCAGCTCTCCTCTCCACAAGTGGAGAGGGGTGATTTGCCGAGCAAATCGGAGAGAGGAAAAAAACAGGCTCCTTCGTCCGCTTCGACACGCTCAGCGTCCTTGGCATTACTCTCTTGTAACCGTACCGCTAATGTATCCATATGGCTCATCTGTTGCGATAAAGATCTCATTGTTATTTTCCATGCCGAATTGTAGCAGGTTAAAAGGTATGTGATGCTTGTTAGGCATTTTTAAACGAATCTCCTTTATAGCACTGAACTTATTCAGCACCTCCTCACCCATTGAATATAAGGTATGTTGAACGGATAAGCTTTTATCGTTAGCCAATGCACTTATGAGCGCAGTGCGGATTTCATTGAATATGTCTGTAAAATCTTTTGGTTTTATTTGGTATAGCCAGCTTACTTCACAATTGGTCGCAAAAACCCTGTCACTGGTTTCATTCAGTGTTGTGTATTGGTCCTTTATATAATTTTCAAATCTCGAATCACTTGTTTTTAATATTAGCAGATCTTTTACTCCTGACGTGACCGCTGTTTTTTCATGGGTTTTTATAATCGCGGTAATATGTTTTTCCGAACCTCCGCTGATATAAGCGTGCGGATGATATTGACCCTTGATCTGAATCCTGTTCCATAAATGCTCAGCGATTTCAACTATGCATTGTGATAATTGGGAATTGTTTGAGAAAAAATGCTCGGCGAGGTGAATTCCAAATTCCTCGATAGAACCACCAAAATATTCTTTGGCCAAGGCATATACAGTATTCTTTTGTGTATCTGTGGGAAGCACCTTACTATTGTCGCCGAGAGTGTGCACAGTCTCAAAATCTCCTTCCAGCGATATGTTCACTGAGATCTGCCTGAACTCATGATAATCCTTGTGCCTGATAATTTTTGAAAGATTCACTGCATTTTTCCCATATGCATTTCTTGCGAGTCTGATTGGCATGGCAATAATATTTTTTGATCCAAAAAAAACTTATCAATGAGGCAGCTGGTTTGATGACAATGTAAAAATTTATTAGCAGAAAAATTAGATAACTACAAATTTTAGAGTTTGTCATTTTGGGGAAGCTAGAAATCTCAGGGTGCAATAACCTGTGATTTCTCGCCGCGCCGGTCTTGCATTTCGCATGCATACCAATGAACCTGCTGGAAATGACAAGTGGAATAGTTTACTTTTAACCAATGTTCGACGCAGCCATACATAGTAATCGGGTCGTGACTCCTACAGGAATCATTGAAGCTACCGTAACAATAAAAAATGGCTTGATCGAAGAGATAGTGCAAGGCAAAATTGATAACGCAATTGACATCGGTGAAAAAGTTTTGATGCCGGGTGTTATCGATCCTCATGTGCACATCAATGAACCGGGTAGAACGGAATGGGAAGGATTTGATACGGCGACTAAAGCTGCGATTGCGGGAGGGATCACAACGCTGATTGATATGCCACTGAATTCTTCGCCAGTTACCACAACAGTCGAGGCGTTTGAAGAAAAGATTAAATCTACCGGAATCGGTCAGACGGCGACCGTCAGACCGAAGCTTCATTGCAACGTTGGATTTTGGGGCGGAGTCATTCCCGGCAACGAAAAAGACATTGAACCGCTGATTGAAAAAGGTGTGCGAGGCTTCAAAGCCTTCCTTATTCATTCGGGAATTGATGAATTTCCAAATGTTACTGAGAATGATTTAAGAAAATCAATGCCGATCATTGCAAAATACAATCTTCCACTCTTAGTCCATTGCGAATTACAAGGTCCACCGATCCCCTCTCATTGGGAGAGTAGCCAGGCGGTGAGGTCTTATAGCAACTACTTGTGCTCACGTCCCCGAAAATGGGAAGATGATGCGATCGCATTGATGATCCGTTTGTGTGAAGAATTCAATTGTCGGGTTCACGTCGTTCATCTGTCTTCATCCGATTCCATTGAACAAATTGCAAATGCAAAAGAGAGAGGTTTGCCGCTCACGGTCGAGACCTGCCCGCACTATTTATATTTTACTTCTGAAGAAATTCCTGACGGGGCAACTCAATTCAAATGTGCGCCGCCGATAAGAGAAAAAGAGAACAATGAAAAACTTTGGACTGCTTTGCGTCATTGATTTTGTGGCAACAGACCATTCACCTTCCACTCCGGATTTTAAAAAATTAGAAACTGGAGATTTCACGAAAGCCTGGGGTGGAATTGCTTCTTTACAATTCTCTTTGCCGGTTCTGTGGACGAGTGCGAGAAGGAGAAACTGCTCGATTGTTGATATGGCCAAATGGTTAGCTGAGAAACCAGCAGTTCTAGCAGGAATTCAAAAGTCAAAAGGCAAAATTCACAAAGGTTTTGACGCGGATCTTGTTGTTTGGGATCCGGAGAAAAAATTTGTTGTGACTGAAGATATCATTCATCACAAGCACAAGATCACTCCATATTTGAATGAAGAATTGTACGGTGTGGTGGAACAGACATGGTTGGGGGGAAAGGAAGTTTTGAACAATGGGAAGATGGAATTGAATCGGGGCAAGATATTATTACACGAATTTTAGCGAACCTGCCTACCGGCCGGCAGGTTATACGAGTTCAATGATAACAAAAGAGAAAATAGAGATTTATAATCGTTATGGCGGAGATGTTGATGCTTTTGTTCATGGAACAAAAAAACAA
>VBAQ01000142.1:4231-30560 GCA_005883765.1 Bacteroidota bacterium | reverse complement strand
AGGATCATGCAGTGACGCCGGCGACGCCTCTGCGATTTTATGTGTCATTTGATTCGACTTCCCCTGATGACAAGCAAATTAATATCCGGTTCAAAGACAGCATCTCAGGATATCCGAGTTTTTTCCCGGATAAATCTATTACCATTGCACCAGGCATTCATGGCACTGCCGTACAATTATCGCCCGGAAATGCAATTAAATATGTTAATGCGAACGATTTCGCGAAGGCTGCCCAAAGTTTTAGCATGTCAATTTGGTTGAAAAGCCCTGGAGTTCCACATGTAAATCCTCAATTTGTTATGTCGTTAGTCGACAAAGATTTCTGGCATGACAGCGGTATATTCTTACTGTTTGACCATGATCAGTGTTGCGGAGGTGGCAGCCAGGTTTCAACGGTGGATTCCGCTAATGTCACTTTTGCTGTGAAAGATAATTGGTACACATTCCATGGAACAGATCGCATACCTAAACTTTTTAACCAACAGTGGCACCACCTTGTTTTTGTATACGATGCGACCACATCAAAACTGACTACTTACCTGGACGGTGTTGCTTTGAATTTATCTGCCGCAGCGACGACTACTGGTCTTACAGGTCCGGTTAATTTTAATCCAGCCAATGTTTCAAACCTGGTACTCGGTGGTTGGAACAAGCATGCGGCCATTGAAGGGCCCACCGATTCATGGATCGAAAATTTTCCGGGTGTAATAGACCAATTCAGGCTTTACACTAAAGCATTATCCGCTTCAGAAGTGCAGGCATTATACAACAGCAAATTGTAAGTTTTTTGTAGTTTTTTTTAAGAAGAAATTAAACAGTAGAGGCTGAACATATTGTTTCAGCCTCTTAAATTTAAAAGTGCTTTATCACAGATTTTTCATAACCCGTCATAGAACTACGATAGTTATCTCCCTGATTGCTTCAAGTGTTTTTTTATTGGCTACATGCATAAATAATTCGGAAAATAAAAAACAAACAAGTAAAGCGGACAGCTTCAGACAATTTGCAGGCTCCGAGGCATGTGCAAATTGTCATAAAGATATTTTTGATAAGCATATTCATACAGAGCATCATCTTACGTCAAGGCCTCCACTCGAAAAAAATATTTCTGGAAGCTTTGAAAATGGGAAAAATGTTTTTGTATTTGATCCTGTTACGAATGTAACAATGGAAAAAAGAGACAGCGGTTTTTACCAGGTAGCGTATCAGAATGGAAAAGAAGTAAGAAAAGGCAGGTTCGATATTGTGATAGGTTCAGGAAGAAAAGGACAGAGCTATTTGAATTGGTTAAACAATCGCCTGGTGCAATTGCCTATCACCTATTTTACTCCGGCGGGGCAATGGTCAAACAGCCCCGGCTATTACCGCAATAGGGTAACATTCTACAGGCCCATTACTTCGAGATGTTTGGAATGCCACAGCACTTATTTTGAAAAAATATCCGACACTCAGCGATTTGAAGATTTTGATCGTAGAAAAATAATATATGGAGTGGACTGTGAGAAATGTCACGGACCAGCTGCTGCTCATGTTGCGTTTCAAACAAAAAATCCAACTGTAAAAGAAGCGAAGTATATCGTGAATCCAGGCAAACTTCCAAGACAACGTTTACTTGATCTGTGTGCATTATGCCACGGCGGAGAACTAACGAAAACAAAACCTTCATTTTCATTCCAGGCTGGCGATACGCTGTCGAATTATTTTACATGGAATCCCGCTGATCCCAACATTGCTAATATTGATGTTCACGGAAATCAACTGGGATTACTTTCCGTGAGCAAATGTTTTACTATTGGCAGCGTTACATGTATTAATTGCCACAACGTTCATGAAAATGAAAACAACAAGGTTGAAATATTTTCTCAACGATGCATCACCTGCCATAGTGCAGGACATGAAAAAACCTGCAAGATGACTGCTGCCATTGGGCCGGTGATTACTCAAAATTGTATCGATTGCCACATGCCCAAAAAGTCTTCACACGCAGTAGCGGTTTTTTTGCAGGGTGCAGATGTTCCCACTCCGTCATTAATGCGTACTCATTACATAACTATTTATCCCGAGGATACAAAAAAAGTGATGGACAAATTGAAAAATGCAAGCACATTAATGAAAGCAAAGAAAAAAGATCATGTCAAATAAATTGAATTATGAGGATTAAAAACGGCACTGTTTACTATCTCTCAATATTTTTTTCATTGTTGATCTCATGTCACAAACCGAGAACTTTATTTGTTAGTTTACCCTCTTCCACCACTCATATTAATTTTGAAAACAAGGTTGAGAACAAGCATTTGTTCAATATTCTTTATTATTTGTACTTCTACAATGGAGGTGGCGTTGCTACCGGTGATATCAACAATGACGGGTTGCCAGACATCTATTTCACGGCAAACAGCAAAGGCCACAACAAACTTTATTTGAACAAAGGGAATTTTCAGTTTGAAGACATAACCGACAAGGCTGGCGTAGCGGGAACAGCAGACTGGTGTACAGGGGTCACCATGGCAGACATAAACGGCGATGGTTTCCTGGACATCTATGTTAGTGCGGTAAGCAATAAATATGGTTTGAAAGGGCACAATGAACTTTTCATCAATAACGGTAACAACACGTTTACTGAAAAAAGCAAGGAGTATGGATTAGATTTTTCAGGATTTACTACACAAGTTGCTTTTTTCGATTATGATCATGACGGCGATCTCGATTGCTATATTTTAAATCAATCGCATCATCCCCATCAAAATATTGTTGATACGATCAACAGGCACAAGTATGATTCCCTTTCAGGCGACAGGTTCTATCGCAATGATCTGAATTTAACGGGAAAGTTTACTGATGTGTCTAAAGAAGCTGGCATTTATCAGAGCAACCTGGGTTACGGTTTGGGTATCTCTGTGGGTGATTTAAATAACGATGGATGGGATGATATTTATATTGGCAATGATTTTCATGAAAATGATTACTACTATATAAATAATGGAAATGGCACATTCACAGAAAGCGGCGCCAGGCATTTCAAACATTACAGTCGCTTTAGCATGGGAAATGATATTGCAGATTATAACAACGACGGCCAACTGGATGTCGTCACTGTCGACATGTTGCCACCGGATGAAAAGACTTTGAAGACATATGGCAGCGATGAAAATCCCGATATCTACAAAGTAAAACTTGAGTTGAACGGGTACCAGTATCAATATTCAAAAAATTGCCTGCAGCGCAATAACGGAAATGGAAGCAGCTTTAGCGAAATCGGATTGATGAGTGGTGTGTCGGCTACCGACTGGAGCTGGTCGCCACTGTTTGCAGATTTTGATAACGATGGCAATAAGGATCTATTTGTCTCCAGCGGCATTGTTAAACGTCCTGTCGACCTGGACTATGTGCGGTTCGTTTCCGATCTTAAAAATAAAGGAATGGATCGAACAGACAAGTACGATGATGAAGCGATCAATGCCATGCCTGACGGTTCTTCCCATCCGTTTTTGTTTAAAGGTGACGGAAAATATTCTTTCAAAGATCTAAGCAATGAATGGGGGACTGGTAAAATGAAAGGATATTTCAATGGAGCTGCTTATGCTGATTTAGATAACGATGGAAATTTAGATCTCATTATTAGTTGCATCAATGCTCCAGCTGTAATTCTAAGAAATAATGCGCCAAAGAAAAATTATCTTTCAATTGCTTTCAAGGGGGATCATCTGAACTCTTCGGGAATTGGGTGCAAGGCGTATTTGTTTCAAAAAGGCACAATGCAATATCAGCAACTAATGCTCACAAGGGGATTTGAATCCGCCTGTGAACCACGATTACATTTTGGCCTGGATAGTTTAGCAAACGTAGATAGCCTGTTAATTGTTTGGCCTGACCAAAAATACCAGGTACTAAGAAATATCACCGCCAACAAACAGGTAGTGGTAAAGCAGTCAGATGCATCGGGCGTTTTTGACTACAATAAATATTTTCCTCCCAAACAAGAAATATTTGAAGACATCAGCAAGCAGGTTGGATTAGCCTGGCGCCACAAGGAAAATGATTTCGTTGATTTTAATGTTCAATATTTAATTCCGCATGAAGAAAGCACGAGAGGACCGAAGATCGCTGTGGGTGACGTGAATAAGGATGGCCTCGATGATTTTTATGTTTGCGGTGCCAAGGGTCAGCCGGGGGCCTTAATGATACAACAAAAAAATGGAACCTTCCTGCCTTCGGACACTGCCCTTTTCAATCATTTTGCAATATGCGAGGATGTGGATGCCCGATTTTTTGACGCTAATGGTGATGGAAACCTCGACCTGTGGGTGGTCAGCGGCGGTAATGAAATGCCGGCAAATGATATTTCAAATGCGGACAGGTTGTATATCAATGATGGCACCGGTCATTTTTCGATCTCACTAAGTTCCATTCCCCAACTTTATGAAAATAAGTCCTGCATTGCCGTAGCTGATATAGATAAGGATGGGGACAGCGATGTATTCGTCGGCTTTTTATCTGATCCCCATAAATACGGTGTGCCGCAGAGTTCTTATCTGTATCTGAACGATGGCAAGGGAAAGTTTGAGGTCGCCAGCAATAAAATAATGAATCTGCTAAAATTGGGCATGGTAACGGCTGCTTCTTTCACTGATGTCAATAATGATGGATGGCCCGACCTGGTAGTTGCTGGTGAATGGATGTCTGTAAAAGTTTTCATCAATAACAAAGGCACATTTACTGAAATGGATATCCCGCAGTCAACAGGATTGTGGCAGTCACTATACACTGCGGATGTGAATGGAGATGGGTATCCGGACATACTTGCGGGGAACTGGGGACACAATACAAAATTGTGGGCCGGTAAAAACGGACCGTGTAAATTATACGTGAGGGATTTTGACAACAATGGCTCATTTGAACAAATCATGTGCTATACTATCGATGGTAAGGAATATCCTTTTTTAGCTAAGGATGAACTGGAACGACCTTTGCCCGTACTGAAAAAGGCATACCTGCATTATAGTGATGTAGCTGGTAAAACGGTACAATACATTTTTTATGATCTTTTCAAAGATTATATAGAATTAAAAGCTGAAACACTTAGTTCGTCTTGTTTTATAAACGATGGGAAAGGCAACCTGCCTGCCGGCCAGGCAGGTTTCAATAGGATCGATCTACCTGACGAATTACAATTAGCGCCGGTGATGAGTTTTGTTCCATACTATGATAAACCTGAAACATTTTTGGCCAGTGGAAATTTTTATGGGGTAACGCCTTATGAAGGTCGGTATGATGCCTTGCTACCCACCCTGTTTTCTTTTGGTAGAAATGGACAGAGGCCTGCCGAGCTCGCTACTGTACCAAATCTTGACGGCGAGATGAGAGATGCGAAATGGCTGAACTACGCGGGAGGAAAAAAAATATTAGTGTTAGCCAGGAATAATAACGAGCTCGTTTTTCTGAAACCAAAGTCATAAAATAATATTTTCATAATCGTACCTTGTCTTTATGCGATTGACGTTTATCATATCATCTGTTTTAGTAGTAGGGTTGTTATCTCTGCAATCGAATTGCTCCAGGGATAAAACAAATCCGGGAAATAATAGTGGCACTACAAGTCCGACCATTTCTACCTGGGTTACCAAAGGAGACAAGTCTGCACTTTTGCAAAAACAGAGCGATCAGACATTTGGCACAGTTGGTAATTCTTTTCCGACGATTGAAGTAGACAGTACTCAAACATTTCAAACCATTGATGGATTTGGTTACGCGCTGACTGGTGGAAGTGCTTACCTGATAGACAAACTTAGTTCTGCAGACAAGAGTTCATTACTGAATGAATTATTTGGAAGTGGTAGCAATTCGATCGGCGTTAGTTACCTGCGAATTAGCATCGGCGCATCCGACCTGAATGCGTCTGTTTTTAGTTATGATGACATGCCTGCAGGACAAACGGACGTCAATCTCGCCCAATTCAGCCTTTCCCAGGATATGATTGACCTGATCCCGGTCTTAAAGCAAATTCTTGCGATCAATCTCAATATAAAAATCCTGGCAACACCATGGAGCCCGCCAGTATGGATGAAAGATAACGGGAGCTCGATCGGAGGCAGTCTTCAATCACAATACTATGATGCGTATGCCCGCTATTTTGTAAAATATATTCAACAAATGCAGGCAAACGGGATCACCATAACTGCCATCACTCCTCAAAATGAACCACTGTATGGCGGCAATAATCCCAGCATGCTTATGACTGCAGCGCAAGAGGCCACGTTTATCAAAAATAATCTTGGCCCCGCATTTCAATCAGCTGGCATCAACACCAAAATAATAGTGTACGATCATAATTGCGACAGACCTGATTATCCCATAACTATTTTGAACGATGCCACGGCGAGGTCATTCGTTGATGGATCTGCATTTCACTTGTATGCCGGTGACATCACCGCATTGACTACCGTTCATGATGCATACCCGGAAAAGAATGTGTACTTCACTGAACAATGGACAGCCGGCAATGCAAGTTTCGATGGCGATCTAAAATGGCACCTGAAAAATGTTATTATTGGAACGATCAGGAACTGGGGAAAGGTTGCATTGGAATGGAATTTAGCGAATGATGCCAGTTACAATCCCCATACGCCGGGCGGCTGCACAGAATGTAAAGGAGCTGTAACAATCGATGCTGGCATCAGCAGGAACGTTTCCTACTATATCGTGGCCCACGCCTCGAAATTTGTACCCCCGGCTTCCGTGCGTATTGCCAGCAACATAGTCGGTGAGTTATATAATGTGGCTTTTAAGATTCCTGATGGAAGAAAAGTATTGATCGTAGTAAATAACGGAGCAGCAAATTCAAGTTTCAATATTAAGTATAAGGGACAGTGGGTGACGAGTGGTTTGGCGGCCGGGTCAGTAGGCACTTATGTATGGTGAGATTTTTTTCATTTGGTCAATTCTTAAATTCAATAAAACCTCTTAGAGTTATGGGAAAGAAATTTTTTTTCATCGTCTGCACGTCTTTTCTGATCGCATGCAGGAACAATACCGTAGCAGATATGTCCACCTCAGCCTCTGGCACAGATACATCATTTACAACGGAGGGAAAGAAAGTGATCGTCTATGCAACCGCTGACAGCACTGACTACAGGTTAACGTCAACAGGCACGTTGAATTTTGCTGATTTTGATCAGCCATTGGAGACTCAACCAAGTATTTTTGTTGATCCTTCACACCAGTTTCAAACTTTTCTTGGAATAGGTGGGGCGTTGACAGATGCAGCTGCGGAAACTTTTGCAAAGCTTCCGGCAGATAAACAAAATGAAGTTTTGCAGGCATACTACGATAAAGACAAAGGCATTGCCTACAGTATCGGCCGCACGAATATCAATAGCTGCGATTTTTCAAGTGATATGTATACTTATGTGAAAGATGGAGATAAAGAGCTTACATCATTTAACGTGGCTCACGATGAGAAATACAAAATTCCGCTGATCAAAAAAGCAATGCAGGCAAGCGGAGGCAAACTCAATCTATTTGTGAGCCCGTGGAGTCCCCCGGGTTGGATGAAAGACAACAATGACATGCTTCATGGAGGTAAGCTGAAACCAGAATTCTACGATAGTTGGGCAAACTATTATGTGAAATTTATCCAGGCTTATGAAAAACGAGGGATCCCTGTTTGGGGGTTGACCGTTCAGAACGAGCCGATGGCCAAGCAAACGTGGGAAAGCTGCATGTATACGGCAGAAGAAGAAAGAGATTTTATTAAAAATCATCTGGGTCCCACATTGCAAAAAAATAATTTAAGCTCAAAAAAATTGATTGCATGGGATCACAACCGTGACCTGTTATATCAGCGAGCCTCAACACTACTAAACGATCCTGCCGCAGCAAAATATCTTTGGGGCATCGGCTTTCATTGGTATGAAGTATGGAATGGAGGACGACAATATGAGAATGTAAGACGTGTGGAGGAAACTTTCCCCGGTAAAAATTTAATGCTTACGGAAGCCTGCAATTATCCATTTAGCTGGCAGACATTCAATGACTGGAAATGGGGTGAGAACTACGGAGAAAATATCATCAATGATCTTAACAATGGCGCCGTGGGCTGGACCGATTGGAATATACTACTTGATGAAACGGGCGGACCCAATCATGTAAATAATTTTTGTTTTGCTCCCATACACGCGAAAACAAAGGAAGGAACGTTGCATTACATGAACTCTTATTATTACATTGGTCATCTTTCTAAGTTTATTAAACCGGGAGCAAAAAGAATAATTAGCTCGTCAAACCGGGTGCAGCTGCTTACCACGGCATTTAAAAACCCCGACGGAAAGCTGGCGGTGGTGGTGATGAATCCAACGAATGAAAAATTCTCGTACCGTATGTACATAGGCAAGAAGGCTGTTGAATCATCCAGTTTGCCGCATTCGATCAACACACTAGTTGTTGAATAAAAAAGTTTCGAAATAATTTTTGGACATGAGTAGCCGGAAGTATGCAGGGTTAGCAATGGTCATAATCATTTGTTGGAATTGCAGTAAAAAATCTTCCCATGGGAATTCTCCGCCCGTAGCTCCTAATTTCTATTCTACAGATATAAAACTAAATGGACAAACGGCAACGGCTTCAAACTATAATATCAATCTGGTGCCTGTTTTGAAATTTTCTTTTTCGGCAGCGCTCAACAAAAATACCGTTGGGGCAGCTATTTCTTTTCAGGACAAGGCAGGAACGGCTATCCCTTATTCTACTTCATATGAGAACAACGATAAAACAGTTGTTATTCAACCGTCATCCTCTTTAACTTATCTAACTAAATACTCTGTCTCAGTTTCCAACTCATTAAAATCAACAGAAGGAGGAAGTTTGATTACTGGCGTTGATGTTAGTTTCATTACTAAGATTGATTCTTCCCGCAAATTTTCTCTTATTTCGGATGATGCATTGCTAACCCTGGTTCAGCAACAAACGTTTAAATATTTCTGGGATTTTGGACATCCTGTGAGTGGCATGGCGAGAGAAAGAAATACGTCAGGAGAAACGGTTACAACGGGCGGTACGGGATTTGGTATCATGGCAATTCCGGTGGCAATAAGCAGAAATTTTATTACACGATCAGAGGGCCTGGCGAGACTGCAAAAAATAGTAAGCTTTTTGAAAAACACGGCACTGAATTTTCATGGCGCTTTCTCGCATTGGATGAATGGTAGTACAGGAGCTGTTGTGCCTTTTGCCGCAAACGACGATGGAGCGGATCTTGTCGAGACCTCTTACCTCGTGATGGGTTTATTAACGGCGCGTCAATTCTTCAATGGAGCCGATGTATCCGAAACTACTTTGCGAAACGATATAAATAGTTTGTGGAATGCTGTTGAATGGGATTGGTTCAGGCAAAATGGAAAAAATGTTTTGTATTGGAACTGGAGTCCAAATTTTGGCTGGGCAGTTAACGTCCCGATTCAAGGATGGAATGAAACATTGATCACGTATGTGCTCGCAGCTTCATCTGCAACTCATGCAATTTCCAGGACCGTTTATGACAGTGGATTCGCCAGGAGTGGTGCAATGAGAAATGGCAGTAGTTATTACGGCTATATATTGCCATTGGGAGAAGCATACGGTGGTCCTTTGTTCTTTGAACATTATTCTTTTCTCGGGATAAATCCGAATGCGCTGACCGATGCTTATGCGAATTACCAGTCGCAGACTGTGAATCATACAAAGATCAACTATGAATATTGCAAAGCGAATCCCAAACAATATTTTGGATACAGCGATTCCTGCTGGGGCCTGACGGCGAGTGATATTGAAAATGGCTATACAGCCAGTTCACCGACAAACGATGTCAGTGTGATCGCACCTACGGCAGCGATATCTTCGATGCCGTACACGCCAACAGAGTCAATGAAGGCTCTGAAGTTTTTCTATTACGTTCTTGGAGACAAACTCTGGGGAGAATATGGATTTAAGGATGCGTTCAGTTTACAAAATCTTTGGTTTGCCAATTCTTATTTAGCTATTGACGAAGGACCTATTATCGGGATGATTGAAAATTATCGCACAGGACTGTTGTGGAATTTATTTACGAGTTGTCCCGAGGTAAAAGTCGGGCTAGTATCATTGGGCTTTGCTGCACCCTACCTCTAATTGAAACGATATGAAATCTAGGCCAATTCTTATTGTTAGTTTTTCTTCAGTTGTATGCCTGTTTGTTTTCTGCAAATCACAAACAAAAAATACGGCAGGTTATAAGACGACGCCCATAGTTTCTGATTCAACTTTACTTGATATCGTAGAACGTCAAACGTTTCAGTATTTCACGGATGGCGCTGAGCCTATAAGTGGTATGGCAAGAGAACGTTTTGATGAAGACAACGACTATCCTGCAAATGATCAAATGATTGTAGCAAGCGGTGGCAGTGGCTTTGGTGTGATGGCACTCCTTGTGGCCATCCACAGAAACTTTATCGGCCGTGATGAAGGGAGGGATCGAATTGAGAAGATCGTTCATTTTCTCGAAACCGCAGATCGGTTTCACGGAGCCTGGCCACACTGGTGGAACGGCGAAACGGGGAAAGTAAAACCGTTTGGTAAAAAAGATAATGGTGGCGATATTGTCGAAACGTCCTACATGGTGCAAGGGCTTCTTTGCGCAAGACAGTTTTTTAAAGAGGGAAGTCAAAAAGAAAAAGATTTGGCAAATAGAATCGATAAACTATGGAAAGAAGTCGAATACGATTGGTACAGGAATGGTCAAAATGTTTTGTACTGGCACTGGAGTCCCGAATATGCATGGGAAATGAATTTCCCTGTTCATGGATACAACGAATGCCTTATCCTGTATGTGTTGGCCGCGTCCTCACCTACTCATGGTGTGCCTGCACAAGTGTATCACGAGGGCTGGGCAGAAAATGGAAAGATCAGAGGAACGGAGTCATATGGTGGTTATAAATTAAATCTTCGTCACCAGGGAAATCCTCCTCATGGCGGACCATTATTTTGGGCGCATTATTCCTACCTGGGTCTTGATCCAAGAGGATTGAAAGATATGTATGCTGATTACTGGCAGGAAAACAGGAATCAAACGCTCATCAATTATCAATGGTGCGTGGACAATCCGAAAAAATTCGAAGGCTATGGCAAAGACAATTGGGGATTAACGGCAAGTTATTCTGTTAAAGGTTATGCGGCTCATGCCCCCGATGAAAAGAACGATCTCGGGGTGATCTCCCCTACGGCTGCCTTATCATCGATGCCGTATACCCCCGAGTATTCTTTGAACGCTATGCGGCATTGGTATGATGACATGAAAGATAAACTTTGGGGCGCGTACGGATTTTATGATGCCTTCAGTGAAGCTGCCAATTGGTATCCAAAAAAATATTTAGCCATCGACGAGGGCCCAATCGTTGTGATGAGTGAAAACTATCGGAGCGGTTTGCTTTGGAATTTATTTATGAGCTGCCCGGAAATTCAAATGGGATTAAGGAAATTGGGGTTTGAAAGTCCATGGTTGAAATAGAAAACTTTTAACCGACATGATTCGAATTCTTATAACGATCGTTGCCATCAATGCTTGCGAGCTACTACTTGCACAAAAAAGTAAGACGAGGGAGCTAAATTCGATCGCTCCTGTTGGCATTGTCAAAAATCTTTCTGATTCCTCACTGCTTGAAGTTATTCAGCGACAAACCTTCCGCTATTTCTGGCATTTTGCTCATCCGGTGAGCGGGCTGGCACGAGAACGAGACAACACAGTTAAAGCGGAATACTATTGGGATTATATCAACGAAGCCTATGATGAACCGAACTTCAGCAAAGGAACATTTGGTCCGGAGGCGTGCGCGATTGGCGGAACAGGTTTTGGTATCCTGTCAACAATCGTCGCTGTTAATCGCGGCTGGATTGGACGCGATACTGCATTGAAACGCCTGGTAAAGATTGTCGATTTTCTAATTAAGGCGGATTGTTTTCATGGTATCTATCCACACTTCATGAATGGAGCGACTGGCAAAACAATTCCTTTTGGCAGATTAGATGACGGTGCGGACCTGGTGGAGACGTCTTATTTGTTTATGGGATTGCTGACGGCCAAAGAATATTTTAATGGCAACAACCCCCGGGAAAAATATTTCAGAAATCGCGTGGACCAGATGTGGGGCGTTGCCGACTGGAACTGGCACAGCAAGGGCGATAATAAACTATTGTATTGGCATTGGAGCCCGGCAAACGACTTCGACATGAACTTTCCAGTCTATGGCTGGGATGAAGCTCTCATCACCTATGTCATGTCAGCCTCTTCACCCAGCCATCCCATTTCAAAAGAGCTGTATGAAAATTCGTGGGTGAAAAGTGCAAGCTGGCTGAATGGAAAATCTTATTATGGCATCAAACTCCCGCTGGGAAATTTTGAAAAGGGCGGGCCTTTATTTTTCGAGCAGTACACATTCATGGGAGTTGATCCGAATGGATTGAAAGACGACCATGGGATCGATTATGCGGAACAGACACGCAATCACACGCTGATCAATCGTGCCTACTGCATCGAGAATCCGAAGAAATACAAAGGCTATGGAGAGAATTGCTGGGGCCTAACAGCAGGTGATAGTTACAAAGGTTATGTAGCACATTGTCCGCAAGAGGATTTTGGGGTAATACAGCCTACGGCGGCTTTATCGTCACTTCCATATACGCCTGAATATTCTATGCAGGCATTGAAACATTTTTATTACGACCTTGGTAATAAAATTTGGGGACCATTTGGTTTTGCCGACGGTTTCAGCGAAACAAAAAACTGGTATGCGAAAACACATTTGGCAATTGACCAGGGACCTATTGTTGTAATGATAGAAAATTATCGGACTGGATTGATATGGAAATTATTTATGAATATTCCGGATGTGCAGAATGGTTTGAAAAAACTAGGATTTGAAAGTCCTTATTTCAAAGAAAAGAAATAAACTAAACTACATGAAGCGTCTTTTGCGTCCTACTTAAAAAATTTAGGACGCAGAGCGCGCAGTGAAGACGCGGAGATCGCAAAGAGACAAAATTTTATTAACCACAAAAATTGCTTACTATGAATCCTATCACCCGCCAGGAATTTTTACAGCGCACAGCAATGGCTGGTGCGGCTGTCTTACTTTCCTCACTGGAAAGTCTTGCGTTGACGACTCCCGACAAAAAATTAAGAGTTGCCCTGATCGGTTGCGGCAGTGTTAGCAACCGCTACATTCCTCACTTGCAAACGTCACCGCTCATTGAAATTGTAAGTCTTTGCGATATTAAGTATGACAGAGCCCTTGGACAAAACAAACAATACAATGTAAATGCGGCGACGTATCCACACATAGATAAAATGCTTGCCGGTGTGCCATTTGACCTGATGGTGACAACCACCGATATGCAAGAGCACGAACATCTGAACAGGCAGGCATTGATGGCCGGCAAACATGTGTGGAGTGAAAAACCGATGGCAAACACTTATGACGCGGGAAGAGCCCTCTATGGCCTGGCAAAAAGTAAAAAGCTAAGAATCTGGGGTGCGCCTGCTGTGGTGAACAGTCCGCAATTTGCCTTTATGTCAAAGACGATCCAGGAAGGAAAGCTCGGGAAACTTTCATGTGCTCATGCGCATTATGGACATCTTGGCCCCACGTGGTCAGCTTTCTTCTATGAAAAAGGTGGAGGCAGTTTGCCCGATCTCGGTGTTTACAATTTGGCGACATTAACCGGATTACTTGGACCGGCGAAATCAGTTATTGCCATGACCAGCATCGTAACACCGGAACGCACAGTTGATGACAAAGGAAAAATAAAAGTGGAAGCAGAAGATAATGCTCATGTAGTGATGTATCACGGCAACGGTGTTCTGTCGCATGTTCAATGTGGCTTTAATTATTTTGATCCTTATGGTCACGAAGGCAAGGGACAAAACAGTCATACCATCACCGTTTGGGGAAGAGACGGCAACATGGGCCTGGTGGGTTATGACTGGGCACCGTTCGGCGTTGATCTTGCCACCTCGTATACTGAGCCACCCGTGAGGTATGTTGAGGATCCGGGCACCTATGTGTGGCAGCAAGGAGCGACGGTTATTTCCGAGTCGTTAGTCAATCACGTTGAACCACGCATTAACGCAGAACATGCGCTGCACGTACTCGAAGTTATTGAAGCAGCAAGAGCGTCTTCGGCAACCGGAAAAAAGATCATGCTGAAATCAAAATTTCCCTGGCCGTTGTTTTAACACCTAAGGTCGATAAGAACGAATGAATAAATAAAGATGAATTTGCTTTCAGGAAAAGGCATCGTTGTCATTGGTGGAACTACCGGGATTGGTTTATCTGCCTCAAAAGCATTTGTTGATGAAGGAGCAAAAATTGTAGTGGTAGGAAGGAACATAGAGAACGTCGAAAACGCAAAATCTCAACTGGGACAAAACGCTGAGACAATCAGTTCCGATGCAAGAAATCCGGATACCGCAGTCCATGCAATAGAACTTAGCATCAAAAAATTTGGAAGCTTTGATGGATTGTATCATGTGGCAGGGGGAAGTGGAAGGAAAATGGGTGATGGGCCCTTGCACGAAATGTCACTGGAAGGTTGGAATAAAACGATAGAATTAAATCTTACTTCGCTTATGTTATCCAACCAGGCGGCGATAAAAAAATTTTTGGATTTAAAAAAACCAGGCACCATTTTGAATATGGGTTCAGTATTGGGCTTTTCACCATCGCCGCGATATTTTTCAACGCATGCCTATGCTGCTGCGAAATCGGCGATCATTGGTTTCAGCAAATCGGTAGCAGCTTATTACGCGAAAGATAATATTCGTGTGAATGTAGTCGCACCCGGTGTGGTAGAAACACCGATGGCCGAAAGAGCATCCCATGACGAATCAATTTTATCATTTATAAAAACAAAACAACCTTTGGATAACGGAAGAATAGGCAAAGCCTCAGATGTGGATGGGCTAGCGGTGTATTTCATGAGCGACCAATCAAAATTCACCACCGGTCAGGTCGTTGCAGTGGACGGGGGCTGGAGTATTTCCGAAGGACAATATCGAGAGTGAAATTTGCAATCGGCATAGACCTGGGCGGTACCCGTATCAAGGGTATCGCAGTGGATGCAGAAGGAAATACTCTGCACAAACTTTACATGCCCACCAATGATAGTGATGGTGCAGTCTGGAAAAAAGCTGTTGCGGAAACAGTGGATGAATTATTACTAAAATTAGACAACAGCGACAGTGTTGTTGGCATCTCTGCTCCGGGCTTGCCTTCTGATGACTGCACATCCATTGTGCACATGCCGGGTAGAATGCAGGGGCTGGAGAATTTTCAATGGCAGAAATTTTTAGAGAAGCCAACCTATGTGTTAAACGATGCAATAGCGGCCCTCATAGCGGAAGCTAAATTTGGTGCAGCGAAAAATAAAAAACACGTGGTAATGCTGACATTAGGCACGGGGGTCGGCGGGGCAATTTTGATCGATCGCAAACCGTATATGGGAGCATTTAACAAAGCAGGACATATTGGTCATATGGCAATAAATGATGGGGGCGATTGCGATGTGACTGGCATGCCTGGTAGACTTGAAGAATGTATCGGCAATTGCACCATTGAAAAAAGAAGTAAAGGAAAGTTTGCCTCCACACACGATATGTTAAATGCATATAGTCGTGGTGATAAATTTGCAAAGGAAGTTTGGCTAAAATCAGTGAGGCAACTAGCGATCGGCCTGGCATCCATTACAAATATTCTCTCGCCAGAGATGATAGTTTTGGGTGGTGGCATTGCAGAAGCAGGTGATATATTATTTAAGCCATTGAATGATTACATGGCAGAATTCGAATGGAGAACGGGTGGCAACAAAGTGGAATTGGTGAAAGCAGTATACAGCGATCTTGCCGGTGCCGTCGGTGCCGCCAACTTTGCACTGGAAAAAATCAACAATAAACTATAGCTGAATGGCAGAAAAAAGATCAGTGATAGATGATTATTTGCAAAAGTGTGAAATGATCATTCATACGATCGGGTCGCAGAAAAAAGAAATGGAACAGGCGGCCGCCCTGTTTGCTGAAACCATTTTGGCGGGAAGAATGGTCCATGCCTTCGGCACAGGTCACAGCAGGATCATGGTAGAAGAAATGTGGCCGCGCTACGGTTCATTTCCGGGCTTCAATCCAATTGTTGAATTATCACTCACCTATCATAACAATGTGGTAGGGGCTAATGGGCAACGACAAGCGATGTACTTGGAAAATGTTCCGGGCTTTGCGGAAAGAATTTTAAGGAATTTTAGCTTGAGTGAAAAAGATGCTGCCTTCATTATTTCATCCAGCGGTTGTAATCTTGTCCCAATCGAAATGGCTGAATTGTTTCAACAGAAAAAAATAAAAGTGGTGGCCTTGATCTCAAAAGAACACTCAGCAAAAAGTTTAAGTAAAAGGAGTGACGGGAAGAAGCTGCCAGATTTTGCAGACATCGTTTTGGACACGGGTGCGCCAGTTGGTGATTCAATGATCCATATTGAAGGATTGAAAACGCCTGTATCACCTGGCTCAACAGCCGGAGGCATAATCATGGTGAATAGCATCAAAGCAGAAGTTGCCAGGTTGCTGACGGAAGCGGGACAGCCTCCAAAGGTGCTCACAGCGCCTGCAATTGCGGGAGATGAAGAGGCGAAAGAATTGTTTGAATCCGCTTATGATGAACATGCACGCAGATTGGCTGAACTTTATAAGAATGCTGGTAATTCTGGATAGAAAATCAGTTTCACGCGAAGACGTAACGTCGCAGAGAAAATTTCATTACATATCACGTTGCGGTCTTTGCGCCGTTGCGTTAAAAATAGTTGAGTAGCGGATTGAACGATGAAGAGTGCGACGCAACCAAGGTTAAATAGAGAATCAAAAAGCTGGTAACATAAAAACAAAACATGTCCACTACACCGATCCGAACAACAGTAGTCGGCAGTTATCCATTTCCCGGATGGCTTGAGTTCGCATCACAGAACCTGGATAAGTTCGGCCCGGTCGACATTGAAGAGATGATCGAGGATGCTGTAATCGCTGCTATCCATGACCAGGTGACTGCCGGATTGGATGTAATAACCGACGGTGAACAAACAAGGCTGGATTTCAATTTATCATTTTACGGCTTCATCAGCGGAATTGAAAAAAATGAAACTGAAACCAGAAAATTTGGCCCCACTGCGCATGATCAGCGGGGCAAGCACAACATCGTGGGTGAATTAAAAGCACCTGGCGGATTAGGCGCCGTAAAAGAATTTACGCGATTAAAGAAGCTTGCTCCCGCAGGGCCTGTGCTTAAGGCAAGCCTGCCCGGTCCATATACGTTAAGCGGAAGATTATTGCCGAATGAAAAATACAAGGATCGTTATGCCATCACTGAAGCTTTATTGCCGATTATCCGCAGTGAATTGGAAGCATTAGTAACCGCAGGCTGTACGGAAATAACGGTTGACGAACCTTCGATGAGTTGTTACGCATACAAAGAAGACACGAAACGATTTGTCGATATTTTCAATCGTACAGTGAAACCGGTAGTTGGTAAATGTAATTTGAGTACGCACTTGTGTTTTGGGAATTTTAAAGGCAGACCGGTTGGTTACAGGAGTATCAAGCCCATGTTGCCTGATTTTCTCGACATGACAGTAAACGAGATCCACATTGAAATGGCCAACCGCGAATTTGCTGAGATAGAATTGCTGGAAGTTTTTGCAGAAAAAATGAATGTGGCAGTGGGCATCATTGACGTTAAAAATTATTACATAGAAACGGTGGATGACGTAGTGGAAAGAATAAATAGGTGCTTAAAATATGTGCCGGCCGAAAAATTGTCTGTGGCACCCGACTGTGGATTGAGTCAGACAGCAAGATGGGCGTCGAGACAGAAATTGAGCAATATGGTAAAAGGTGCAAAACTCATGCGAAGCCGACTATAAAAAAATCAAGAACCAAATAACAAGAATCAAATAACAAGAACCAAATAGCAAGAACCGAATAACAAGAACCAAATAACAAGAACCAAATAACAGGAACCAAATAACAAGAACCAATTAAATTTCAATTTTACAGAATTCAAAGTGGCCTTGAGTGATCAAAATAAAAAATATGATTTGGAAGAACGAACTGCTTTGTTTGCTGAAAGAGTCAGGAACTTTTGTCTGAAGTTACCTAAGAATATTCCGAATGCGGGATTTGTTTGCTGAAAGAGTCAGGAACTTTTGTCTGAAGTTACCTAAGAATATTCCGAATGCGGGATACTTTCCTCAACTAATAAGATCAGGGAGCTCTCCAGGCGCAAACTACATTGAAGCGAATGAAAGTATCGGAGACAAAGATTTTAAAATGAAGATAAAGACATGCAGGAGAGAGTCAAAAGAGTCATCATATTGGCTTCGTCTGGTGATTACAGACGGATCAAAGGAAATGGAAGATGAAAGAAGATATTTGAGGCAGGAGGCGAAGGAATTTGTTTTGATTTTTACTGCAATCTTAAAGAAACGAGGAGACTGATTTTAATTTATTTGGTTCTTGGTTCTTGGGATTTGGTTTTTAATTTAAGACTATAGGGAATGCGTTTAATACAGGCGTTTAAAAAAGAGGAGGCGTTGGTAAAAGAAATGGATAGCCTCAATAGTGATGAAAAGGATTTTTATCTGTGGTGGTTGGGTCAAAGTGGATTTCTGCTGCAATGGAATGGAAAGAGAGTTTTAATGGATCCCTATCTTTCTGACTCCTTGACGAAAAAATATGCGGCTACAGATAGACCCCATGTGCGAATGAGCGAAAGGGTAATGGACCCAAAGTTGCTGCAAAACATTTTAGTCGTGACGAGCAGCCATAACCATACTGATCATTTAGACGCAGAAACTCTGGTTCCCATTTTGAAAAACAATCCGGGAATAAAATTCATTATCCCGGAGGCCAACAGAGACTTTGTCGCAGAGCGGGTGCAGTGCAAAAAGGAATTCCCTATTGGATTAAATGATGGACAATCGGTTACGGTTGATGAATTCAGTTTTTATGGCCTTCCTGCAAAGCACAACGAAATAGAAAGAGACGAAAAGGGAAATTGCAGGTTTATGGGCTATGTGGTTGCCTTCGGGAAATACAAAATCTATCACAGTGGTGACACCCTGTGGTTTGATGAAATGATCGATCTGTTGAAACCCTTTAAAGTAGATGTTGCAATATTGCCAATTAATGGAAATGATCCGGTAAGAAAGGTAGCAGGAAATTTGAACGGTAAGGAAGCAGCCGAACTGGGTAAGCTCATCGATGCAAAATGCGTGATCCCATGTCACTATGATACGTTTACATTTAATACCGCTGATGTAAATGATTTTATAGAGGAAGCAAAAAAAATAGATCAGCCATATAAGATTTTGAAAGGAGGAGAAAAGTTTGCCGGTCATTAGGAAAAACAACTTATCGATATGCCTGACAGTACGCAAGTAAATACCAACACAAAAGGAATTGCTCAGAACACTTACGATGCTATTGTTATTGGCAGCGGTATCAGCGGGGGTTGGGCCGCAAAGGAACTTTGTGAACTAGGTTTAAAGACCCTCGTCCTTGAGCGTGGGAGAAATATCGAGCACATCAAGGACTACCCGACCATGAACACGCCGATTTGGGAATTTCGGCATCGCGGTTCCATAACAAGAAAACAGAGAGACGAAAATCCATTTATCAGCAAGGCGGCTGGTTATGATGAAAGCACACAACATTTTTTTGTAAAGGATAATGATCACCCATATGTACAGGAAAAACCTTTTGAATGGATACGCGGTTACCAGGTCGGGGGGAAATCTTTGATTTGGGGAAGAGCTTGTGCAAGGTGGAGTGAATTTGATTTTACCGCTCCGCTTCGCTACGGGTACGCCGTTGACTGGCCGATCAGGTATAACGATGTGGCACCGTGGTATAGCCACGTAGAAAAATTCATTGGCGTAAGTGGCAGCAAAGAGGGAATCGCATCGATGCCGGATGGAGAATTTCTGCGCTCATATGAATTGAATTGCGTTGAGCATCATTTGAAAGATGTGCTGTGGCAGAAGTTCGAGCGTTATTATGTGTCTGGAAGATGGGCCCAGGTCACGGAGCCGAATGAGATACAAAAAAAGCAGGGTCGTCAATGTTTGAATAGGAATGTCTGCATGAGAGGTTGCCCTTACGGCGGTTATTTTAGTACGGTCACTTCCACATTACCGTGGGCAAAAGCCACTGGCAATCTTACGGTGCAACCTTTCTCCGTTGTGCATTCAATTATCTACGATGAGAAAAAGCGAAAGGCTATTGGAGTCCGGGTGATTGATGCCAATTCCAAACAAGCAACAGAGTATTTTGCAAAGATCATTTTTGTAAATGCCTCAGCCCTCAATACCAATTTAATCTTGTTGAACTCAGTATCCAATCGATTTCCTTCAGGCCTGGGAAATGATAACGCTTTGCTTGGAAAATATATTTGCCATCACAATTATAGGGCAAGCATGGGCGGAGAGATCGAAGGGTTCAGAGACAAGTATTATAAAGTATCGAAACCTGCTGAATGCATCATTCCCAATTTCAGAAATATTAAAAAACAGGATACAGATTTCCTGGGCGGCTATGTCATCTTTTCCGGAGCCTACCGTGAAAAAATAAGTGATCGGGGAATGGAGCCAGCGATCGGCGCCGATTTCAAAGAGGCCCTCAGTGAGCCGGGTAGCTGGGGCGCCTACATGTATATGCAGGGCGAAACCATTCCGAGAGAGACGAATCATGTAAGATTAAGCACAGATAAAAAAGATCAGTGGGGTATTCCTTTACTGGTAACCTCCGTTGGCTACGATGATAACACGGATAAGATGATAAAAGATTTCCTGGAGCAAGGGAAGGCGATGATGGAAGCAGCGGGATTTAAGAACATAAACACCTTTGTCAATGATTGGGCACCAGGGCTGGATATTCATGAAATGGGTGGCGTAAGGATGGGACGTGATCCCAAAACCTCTTTGCTCAACCAATGGAACCAACTGTACGCTTGCAAAAATGTTTTTGTAACGGATGGAGCCTGTATGACAAGCACAGGTAATCAAAGTCCATCCATTTTGTACATGGCCCTCACTGCAAGAGCGGCTAACTACGCAGTGGAAGAATTAAAAAGGGGGAATCTTTGAACCAAGATTTATATGATTAAAAGGATTATAAAGGAAATTTTGGGGCCGGCTTTAGTAACTCCGGTTAGACTTTGTTGCGACGCTCCGTTCAACTTTCTGTTTTCTATCAGGCAAAGAACTTCCACATCTATTTTACTTCTATTTTGCTTTTTACAAATTGACAAAGCTTTTTCTCAGGCCCTCCCACCGGGGGGCAGGGGGGTTACATACTGTAATCCTATTAATATAGACTACGGTTATACTCCCATTCCAAATTTTGCTGAATGGGGACGGCACAGAGCTACGGCAGATCCTGTTATCGTGAGATATAAAAGCGACTATTATTTATTCAGCACGAACCAATGGGGATATTGGTGGAGCAATGATATGCTTCACTGGAATTTTATTTCAAAAAAATTTTTGCGTCCATGGAATACGGGAACCTATGACGAACTCTGCGCACCGGCGGTCGGCATTGTGGGCGACACGATGATCGTGTTTGGATCAACTTACACAAGCAAATTCACCATTTGGATGAGCACAAATCCAAAAGCTAACCAATGGAAGCCATTAGTAGATTCGTTCGAAATTGGAGGATGGGATCCTGCTTTTTTTACCGACGACGATGGGAGACTGTATATGTACAATGGTAGCAGCAACCGCTATCCCACTTATGGAATTGAATTAGACAGGAAAACATTTAAACCAATTGGAACACGAACTCCAATGTATCTGCTTGAAGATTGGCGTTACGGCTGGCAGCGTTTTGGTGAACACATGGACAATACTTTTTTGGATCCATTTATAGAAGGTTCATGGATGACGAAGCACAACGGCAAATATTATTTTCAATATGGCGCGCCGGGAACAGAGTTTAGCGGCTACGCTGATGGCGTGGTGGTAGGAAGTAAGCCATTGTTTGATGGTATTGAAAGTACTCCCCAGTCAGATCCGTTGAGCATGAAACTTGGCGGATTTGCGCGGGGTGCGGGCCACGGTTCAACATACGAGGATGCTTATGGAAATTATTGGCACATTAGCACCATCATGTTATCTGTAAAAAATAATTTCGAAAGGAGATTGGGAATATGGCCGGCTGGGTTTGACAAAGATGATGTGATGTGGTGTAATACGGCTTTTGGGGATTATCCAACATATCTTCCCTCTCCTTCACGAGAGGGGCCAGGCCTGAGACCAAACTGGTTTTTGCTGAATTATAAAAAACCCATTACCGTATCATCGGCCTTAGGAACTTATTCTGCAAACAATGCCAACGATGAAGACCTGAAAACCTACTGGAGTGCCGCTACCGCAAACAAAGGTGAATGGATACAAACCGATCTTGGCAATATTTCAACAGTCAATGCCATTCAAATTAACTATGCTGACCAGGATGTGGACAGTGATCGTCTTGGAAAAGTCAATGGTCAATACCATCAATACAAATTGTATTCTTCAACGGATGGGAAAAAATGGACCTTGCTAGTTGATAAAAGCAATAACAAAACGGATATGCCGCACGAGTATGTTGAATTAACTAGGCCGGTGCAGGCAAAATTTATCAAGCTTGAAAATATCCACATGCCCACCGGGAAGTTTGCGATCAGTGGCCTTCGGGTTTTTGGAAACGGCAATGGACGAAAGCCTGACGCTGTCAGAACTTTTTTTATTTTGAGGACAGAAAAAGACAAAAGAAGCGGATGGATAAAATGGAATCCTGTTAATAATGCCTACGCTTATAATATTTATTATGGCACGGCACCGGGTAAATTGTACAACTGTATTATGGTTTACGACTACAATGAATATTGGTTTAAAGCAATGGATAAACTGAAGACATATTATTTTGCAATCGAGGCTATCAATGAAAATGGAATTTCCGAACGGACAAAGGTCTTAGAAGTCAGGTAGGTCATAAAAGTCAAAAACAGGTTGTAAAACTCAAAAGTCTCCGAAGGAGTCCTTCGGACAAAAGTCAAAATGAAAAAGACAAAATTTGTTCTGCTTTTTTTGTTGTTTGTACATGTCCTGGCCGCACAAAACCAAAAGCCGCCGTTCTGGGACGATATCCAGGCTTTTAAAAAGCAGGACAGCGTCCATCATCCCATTCATCATTCTATTCTTTTTATAGGTAGTTCTTCCTTTACGAAATGGACCGATGTGCAGGATTATTTTCCTGGCTATGCAATTATCAATCGGGGATTTGGAGGTTCTACCTTGCTGGATCAAATACGATACGTTAGCAATGTTGTATTTCCTTACCGTCCCAAACAAATTGTGATCTATTGCGGGGAAAATGATCTCGCTGCCTCGCCGAATGTAACAGGGGAAATGGTTTTCAAAAGATTTGTCACGTTGTTTAATTTGATAAGAAAAAAATTACCAAACGTTCCACTTCTCTTCATCTCACTGAAGCCAAGCCCAAGTCGCTGGAATTTGAGAAACAAAATGACAGACGCAAATACCAGGATCAAAACATTTCTTTCCACAAAAAAGAAAACTGCGTTTGTCGACGTGTATCATAAGATGCTGGGAGCAGATGGGCTACCCCTGAAAGAAATTTACCTGGAAGACAGTTTACACATGAATGCCAAGGGATATGCCATCTGGCAAAAAGAACTTCAACCCCATTTGTCGAAATAAAAATAAAATCATGAAATTCTTACAAGGCCTTTTTGCTGTGTTATTTATTACTACTTCAGTAAATCTCCCGGCACAAGTTTCGCAAGATCAGAGAATGAAAGGCTTTATTGATGCCTTGATGAAAAAAATGACTCTGGATGAAAAGATCGGGCAATTGAATTTACCGGGTGCGGGTGACATCACTACCGGGCAAGCTGGTAGTTCTGATATTGGGAAAAAAATCAGGGAAGGAAAAGTAGGCGGACTATTCAATATTAAATCCGTATCAAAAATTCGTGATGTACAAAAAGTAGCTGTTGAAAACAGTCGGTTAAAAATTCCTTTGATCTTTGGAATGGATGTAATCCATGGATATCAGACCATTTTTCCGATTCCGCTGGCGTTATCATGTAGCTGGGATATGCAATTGATCGAGCGAAGCGCAAGGATTGCTGCCACTGAGTCAAGCGCAGATGGAATTTGCTGGACATTTTCACCGATGGTTGACATCGCCCGCGATCCACGCTGGGGACGTATAGCAGAAGGTGGAGGCGAAGATCCATTTCTCGGCTATCAGATCGCAAAAGCTATGGTGAAAGGCTACCAGGGAAGTGATCTCACAAAAAACAATACCATCATGGCTTGCGTAAAGCATTACGCTTTATATGGTGCTGCTGAAGCCGGTCGTGATTACAATACAACCGACATGAGCCGGGTGAGAATGTACAATGAATACCTGTTGCCATATAAAGGAGCCGTCGATGCGGGAACAGGCAGCGTGATGAGTTCGTTCAATGAAGTGGATGGTATACCGGCAACGGAGAATAAATTTTTGATGACGGATGTTCTTCGCAAACAATGGGGCTTTAAGGGATTTGTAGTTACCGACTACACTGCTATCAATGAAATGATCGATCATGGTATGGGCGATCTGCAAACTGTTTCGGCACTTGCATTGAATGCGGGGATCCAGATGGACATGGTCGGTGAGGGATTTCTTACGACGTTGAAGAAATCCCTGGCAGAAGGAAAGGTTACACAAAAACAAATTGACGAGGCCTGCAGATTAATTCTTGAGGCAAAATATAAGTTGGGATTGTTCGACGATCCCTACCGTTATTGCGATGAGAAGAGAGCAACTTCAGAAATTTACACAGATGCAAATCGTAAAGCTGCAAGGGAAATTGCGGCCGATTGTTTTGTTCTACTAAAAAATAATCCCTCTCCTGGAGGCTCTGGTGCGGGTCTATTGCCGTTAAAGAAATCCGGAACGATTGCTTTAATTGGTCCCCTGGCCGACGCAAAGGAAAATATGCCAGGCACCTGGAGCGTCGCAGCGGATTTTTCTAAGGCCATTTCGTTACTGCAAGGATTAAAAGAAAAGGTCGGCGGCATTTCGAAAGTTTTATATGCCAAAGGTTCCTTCCTCGACGACGATAGTTTATTTGAACAGAGAGCCGGCATGTTTGGCAAATCATTTCATCGTGATGGAAAAACAAAAGATCAATTGTTACAAGAAGCGATGAACATAGCTTCGCAATCCGATGTAGTCATCGCAGCTCTTGGTGAGTCGGCAGAGATGAGTGGTGAGAGCAGCAGCCGGAGCAATATTGAGATTCCGCAGGCTCAAAAAGATCTGTTGGCTGCCTTAATAAAAACAGGCAAACCGGTGGTACTTGTATTATTCACCGGTCGTCCACTGGCAATAAAATGGGAAAATGAAAATGTGCCTGCAATCTTGAATGTGTGGTTCGGCGGGAGTGAGGCAGGGTATGCCATCTCCGATGTTTTGTTTGGCGATGTAAGTCCCTCCGGCAAGTTAACGACCACATGGCCGCAGAATGTAGGACAGGTTCCTTTATACTACAACCATAAAAATACCGGTCGCCCGCTGCCCGAAGGACGGTGGTTTCAGAAATTCCGCTCCAATTATCTTGATGTGTCCAATGATCCCGTTTATCCTTTTGGTTACGGGTTGAGCTATACAAATTTTACTTATGGGGATCTGAAGTTGAGCAATACTTCGTTAAAAGGAAATCAAACGCTCACTGCAAATATCACAGTAACCAATTCGGGAAACCGTGATGGTAAAGAAGTAGTTCAATTGTATATCCGTGATGTGGTGGGAAGCATTACAAGACCAGTGAAAGAATTAAAAGGGTTCCAGAAAATATTTTTGAAGGCAGGAGAATCAAAAACAGCGACGTTTAACATTACAACAAACGACCTGAAATTTTATAATAGTGATCTGAAATATGATTGGGAATCCGGCGATTTTGTGATCATGGCAGGTGGTAATTCAAGAGATGTAAAATCCGAAAAAGTAAATTGGGTGAAATAAAACATGGTATAGTCCTCTATCGGTAGCAGCGCTCAAAGTCAGAAGGACTTTAAATTGAATAACTGCGAGCGCAGCTCACGGTCAAATAAACTGCGAGCGCAGCTCACGGCAAGCCTGTGGGTGGGACGACCTCGAAGGGGTTGAATGTAATAGCTCACAGCAAATACTTCTCATCGAATTCAACTCCATTTTCGACAAGTA
>VBAQ01000142.1:0-4214 GCA_005883765.1 Bacteroidota bacterium | reverse complement strand
TTCGTTTAAACTCATCATAAAATGTTTCCTTTTTGTGATGTTCTTTTTGATTTTTTATATAGTTAATGATCATATCTTTTTCCCTTAGTGAATAAGTAAATGCTCCGTACCCTCCCTGCCAGGCTTTAAAATGTGGGAACTTGCCAGATTCCTTGATCCAAATGCTGCTCGCCACTTTTATGTCCTTGACATAATCCAGAGGGAAATGCTGGGTCCGAGAAAATATGTATGTGATCTTCAACACCATTAATACGGTATAGCTTGCAATTTTTCTTTTTTATTATCCCGGACATATATCGGTATAGGTCCTTGCAGTGGGCTTCATCAATTGTCGGTTTACGATATTTAGTTCCAAAAATGATATGGTAGAAGATTTGGCGATAGCTACTCACAGCACCTAAGTTATTTGGATTGCATTCTACCCCCCGCCTGCTTTTCTTTCTAATCAAACCGTTTTTTTCGGCGGACTTGAGCGAGAAACCTCAGGCGAATTCAATTCCTCGGGGTTCGTGGCCGTCGCCATCTTCCACTAGTCCCCTGATTGCATCAGGGGTTATGACAGTTGAGGCCTTTTCATTTCGCCAATGACATTCAACCCCTTCGGGGTTGATGGCAGCCTTCATTAGCTCCGTGATTACATCACGGGTTAAGAAAGTAAAGCCCTTCGGGCTTTTCACTGCGCGTAATTGTCCTTGATGTGAATGCACAAGCGAAGAGAGATATGCAACCCCTTCGGGGTTGATCGTAGCCTTTATCTTGCATTAGCCCCCGTGATTGCATCACGGGTTAAGACAGTAAAGCCCTTCCGACTTTTATGCCCATAAAAAATTGCTTTCGTGATGGAGGAAGCGGTGAGTAGACAGCAGTGTCAAATAAAGTCCGAAGGACTTTAATTGGAATTGCCGTGAGTGCAACTCACGGTAATGAGCCTGTGGGCTGAACAACCCCGAAAGGGTTGAATGTAATAATAGCGCACAAGTACTTCTTACAGCGTTAGCTCCAATTTCTGAAAGATTCTCGAACTTGCTGCATAGAATTACCAAAAGTACATGAGTGCGATCTTGCTTCGCCGTCCGCGTGTCGCGGTAGCTTTAGCGGATGCACAAGCGGCTACGCGAAGGCGCAGCGCAACGGAAGCCCAATACTAATTCCATCGCTTGTTACATAAAAAAAGTAAAAATTCAAAATGAAAAAATTTCGGAACAATTTATTTGGATCTCTCCTTAGTATTTCAACATTTTTTGTTTGTACAGCACAACGAAAAACGGTCGAGCAAAAAGTTGACTCGGTATTGCGGTTGATGACGCTTGATGAAAAGATCGGGCAGATGAATCAATATAATGGTGATTGGGACGCCACAGGCCCGATTACGAAAGATGGCGATAAACAAAACCAGATAAGAAAGGGAATGCTGGGGTCGATGCTGAACGTAACCGGCGTAGAACATACGCGGCAACTGCAGGAGATAGCGATGGAATCGAGATTGAAAATTCCTTTGCTGTTTGGCCAGGATATTATTCATGGCTACCGGACGATTTTTCCAATACCACTTGCAGAAGCATCCAGCTGGGATACCGCAACAATCCGACTTTCAGCGAGGATAGCTGCCACAGAGGCTGCAGCAGCCGGCGTGCAGTGGACCTTTGCTCCGATGGTGGATATTGCTCGCGACCCGCGATGGGGAAGAGTGATGGAAGGCGCCGGTGAAGATCCTTACTTGGGATCGGCTATAGCTGCAGCGAGAGTAAGGGGCTTCCAGGGCAAAGGTTTGGGAAATACGGATGCACTGATGGCGTGCGCCAAACATTTTGCCGCCTACGGCGCTGCGATTGGCGGTCGTGATTATAATTCGGTTGACATGAGTGACAGAACACTTTTTGAAATTTATTTGCCACCGTTCCAGGCGGCGGTTGATGCTGGCGCCGCTACTTTGATGAATTCATTTAATGATTTGAATGGCGTCCCTGCAACAGGCAATAGATTTTTGCAAAGAGATATTCTCAAGGGTAATTGGAAATTTAAAGGTTTTGTCGTGAGCGATTGGGGCTCGATCGGTGAAATGATCAATCATGGTTTTGCAAAAGATGGTTATGAAGCGGCTTTGGAGGCAGTGACTGCTGGCAGCGATATGGATATGGAGAGCCGAAGCTACATAAATAATTTATCGAGGCTGGTGAAGGAGGGAAAGGTCAAAATTCAATTGATCGATGATGCCGTTCGACGAATCCTTCGTAAAAAATTTGAGATGGGTTTGTTTGATGATCCTTTTAAATTCTGTAATAAAGAAAGAGAACAACGGCAATGGAATAATGCAGAGAACCTAAGGGCAGAGAAAATGATTGCCGAAAAAAGTGTTGTGCTGCTCAAAAACGAAAACCATTTATTGCCATTAAATAAGCAGACGAAAACGATTGCATTGGTCGGTCCTTTTGTAAAAGCCGTGAGAGACAACCTTGGTTTTTGGTCTTACTCCTGGCCTGATGATACTGTGCGTATCGTTACTCAATTCCAGGGAATCGAAAATAAACTTGGAACCAATGCGCGATTGCTGTACGCAAAAGGATGTGAGATCAATGATAGTTCGCAAGCCGGTTTTGCAGAAGCGATCGAAGCTGCAAAGCGGGCCGATGTGGTGATCATGAGTCTGGGTGAAGCAAGCGACTGGAGTGGTGAAGCAAAGAGCAGAAGCAATATTCATTTGCCTGGCGTGCAAGAGGAATTGGTGAAAGCCGTATCTATGACAGGCAAACCAGTAGTCGTTCTCATCAACGCGGGAAGGCCACTGATATTTAACTGGACAGCAGACCATGTTGCTGCGATTTTATATACGTGGTGGCTGGGAACCGAAGCTGGTGATGCCATTGCCGACATATTATTTGGAGATTACAATCCCTCAGCAAAATTGCCCATCAGCTTTCCGAGAACGGAAGGGCAAATTCCTATTTATTACAATCATTTCAATACTGGCCGACCCGCGACGAGCGACAGTGATAGATTTTACCGGTCAGCATATATCGATTTGTCTATTTATCCAAAATTCCCATTTGGATTTGGGTTGAGCTACGCGGAATTTACTTATAGTAATATCCACTTAAGCAGTTCTTCCATGAGGGCGAATCAGCCAATCAAAGCAACAGTTACGGTAACCAACACTGGCAATTATGACGGCGAAGAAACTGTGCAACTTTATATACAGGATCTTGTTGGGTCAGTAGTCAGGCCGGTAAAAGAACTGAAGGGTTTTCAAAAAATATTTTTGAAAAAGGGCGAGAGCAAGCAAGTAAGTTTTACAATTGATATTGATAAGCTTAAGTTTTATAATTCCCAACTGAAATATCAGGCCGAGCCGGGCGACTTTAAGATTTATATTGGGGGTAATTCCAGAGATCTTCAGGAGGCACCGTTCAGTCTAAAATAATGACGGCAATGTTTTTGATATATCCGTTTAGACAATTTCAACAGAATGAAAAGACTTATCCGGGAAATCATAACCGAGGTTGAAATAAAGACCTTGGTGGTTTCATTATTGTTTATAATTTCTCTTTTTGTTTTTGGTTTTTTGGCTCGCGAAGTAGTTAGTGAAGATGAAAATTCTTTTGACAATAATGTGTTCGCATTTTTCAAAATGCACACTACGGGGGGCCTTATCCATGTAATGCGGGTCCTTACGTTTTTTGGTTCTACTTATTTTGTTATCCCCGCTTATATTATTCTCATCATCGTGTTGTCATTTCTACACAGGCGGAGTGATGCCATCAACGTGGCTATTGTGGCTGTCAGCAGCACTTTACTTATGCTCGGGTTAAAGGAGTTTTTTCATCGCCACCGACCCGAGTTGCCACTGGTAAAAACGCTCACCAATTTTAGTTTCCCAAGCGGTCATGCTTTATGTTCATTCATTTTTTGTAGTGTGATCATTTACCTGGTAGATAAAGGAAAGTTGGATTTAAAATGGAAATGGATTTTTTCTATTTTATTGGTTTTGCTGTCTATTTTCATTGGAATTAGTCGCATTGTCTTGCGTTATCATTACGCAACGGATGTGCTTGCCGGTTTCTGCGTGGGGCTTGTCTGGGTAATTTTTTCATTGTGGCTGGAAAGTAAGCTAACCCCGAGACGGGTAGAACTTCAATTGGACGCTTAGCCAGTTCCAAAATTTTTTTCATGTAGTTTTGCTGCCTTGGCCTCGTAGTACAATGGATAGTACGCAAGTC
>VBAQ01000201.1:7006-12218 GCA_005883765.1 Bacteroidota bacterium | reverse complement strand
CAATCTTTTTTACCAAACAACTTTTTTTCAAGTTTAATCGGACCAGTCTTTACAATTGTAGTGACATACACATTTCTAAAAGTTGATAAAAAATCATTTACTGACATAGGTTTAAATTTTGAGCGGAGAACTTTAAAGAAATTTTGCACTGGTTTTTTGTTGGGTTTTGTATTGATTAGCCTTCTAACATTTTTCATTGCTTATATTTCAGGTGATGCAATTCGGCAAAATAAAAATGGAAGTGTATTGTATATACTTTTCCCGATACTTCCTACCATTATTGTTCTTGCTTTTATGGAAGAAGTTGCTTTCAGAAGTTATCCACTTATAGTTTTAAAGAATAAGGCAGGCGTATTGCCAGCATTAATTGTTACATCAATATTATTTGGTTTATACCATGTAGTTTTCGGATGGGGTGTAACTGGTTTTATTTCTACAACTATTTGGGGACTTTTTTTTGCTTCCTTAGCTATATATTCAAATGGCATTTCTATGCCTGTCGGATTTCATGCAGCAATAAATCTTGCACAACTGACATTTGGATTAACAGGAGATTCATCAAGTTTATGGAGAGCTGTGAACATAAATGGTAGTTCAATAGAAACTTTCTCAAAGAATGAACAGATAACATTAATAATTGCACCGCTTATTCTTTTGGCTTGTTGTACCAAGGTGATATTACGAAATAAAAACTACCGCCAACAAAAGTATTTGCAATAGCAGGGGCGACGGAACGGAACATCAGCAGCAGTAATTCTATTCAGCTTTAGTTCTCATCGTGACGGAATGCTATCGGCAATAAATCTTATCTTCGGCAACAGAAAAAAAATCAGCTTCGGTACCAGCGTGAGGAAACGCGAAATACCCCGCCATCGCAAATACCGAGCCGTTACAGGCAATGTTAGAAGCACCGCATATTCACAAATGACGACAGAGACATTTAAAGTAACGATACACATGGTTTCAAGTCTTGACGGAATTATTGCCAAAAAAGACAATAGCATTTCGTGGTTTGAGACATCTGACAACTACGAGAAAGGAGTTACTGAACAAAATGCGGAGGAATTTCTTAAAACAATAGACTGCTATGTAATGGGTTCCCGGACGTATGAACGCGCTTTGGAACTTTCAAAATCTTATGGGTGGGTTTACGGAGACGTGCCTACTATTGTTTTAACCCACAGAAAACTGCCGATTGACAGACAGAACATTGAAACTTATTCGGGCGACCTGAACAAACTTGTGGATGAACGACTAAAACCAAACTACAAGAATGTTTGGGTTGTAGGCGGTGCTATGCTTGCCAAAGATTTCATTCATTTAAAATTAGCGGACGAGATAAGACAGTCAATTATACCGATTATTTTGGGTGACGGAACACCGTTTTTTGACCAAATAGGACAAGAACATGCGTTACACCTAAAAGACGTGATAGCCTACAAAAACGGAATTGTTGAACTATGTTACGAAATAAGAAAATAATAGCACGTTCTAACAGACCGAAAGAAACACTGCCTGTACCAATAGCATTGCCAAAATGCTGGCGGCAGAATATCATCTCAGCTTTTGTAATTCTATTTAACTTTATCAAGCGCCGTAGGTAATAAAAGTTACTGCGCCGGCCGAGCTGTGGGAATCCTATGCCGCCACACCGCCAATGCGTGCCCGTTAGCGATAATTTTTTTCTGACGCCTTATGTAATGATACGAACTGTATCATCTTGAGATAAAACAGACATGACAAAGCGTTACACAGTTTCTCTATTTGTTTTGGTTTTGGCCCTTTCTTCATTTCGACATTTTGCAAGTCCCCAACTACCAGACTATATAATTTTCAAAGGCGACACTATTGCGACTTACAACTTAATTCTTGAACAGTACTTACAAAAACAAGAAAAAACTGAATCACAAAAATTGTTTGGTTTAAGTTTCCGTAATGGAGCATCACTTAATTGCTGGAGAGGATATCAAGCAATATATAAAATTGACAATGACAGCCTTTTTCTTGTTGATATAATAAATTGTGGTGAACGTAGACTTGGTAAAATAGATAAAGCTGTATCTGCTGAAAAAATGAAATCCATTTTTAGCGACAAAGTGGTGAACGGCAGAGTTTATATCAACTGGTTTTCGGGGGACATAAATTTTCCACTGAATAATAAAGTATTACGGTGGGATGGGGTATTTTATACAATCTACGAAAGGGAGACCGTAATTAATGTCTCTGATGGTAAGGTGTTGAACGTTGGAAATGTTGAAAATTATGTTGACGTTCCAAAAGCAATAAACAGGAAAGACAAGAGCAAAATATCAGACGTTTTGTTCAAGGAACTTAAGAAAGTAAAGTGGGAAAGTATTGACAAATTTGACTGTTCTGAAAAATACTTCGTGACAATAGACAAAGAAGGTAAAGTTTCAAAAGTTACGATGCTTGAATATCAAACAGCCGACTCGATTGACAAATATTGGGACAGGGATGAATACAATTATTGCGTTAACGCAATACTTAATTCCTTAAAGAAATTAAAGTTTGATATTATTAAAGACAAAGGGAACCCTATTTCCGAGGACATTTATATTGAAATTTGGTTTGACGAAAAAAAAGGAAAAATTGAAAACTGGACGCATTGAAAAAACTACCGCTAACGATTGCATTGCCAAAATGCTGGCGACAGAACATCATCTCAACTTTTGGAATTCTTCTATACAACTTCTGAATCTTAATTCAGCATCCGATATTCATTTGGTGATTGTCCAACCCGTTGTTTAAATAAACGTGTAAAGTGTTGAGGATACTTAAACCCTAATTCATAAGCAATTTGGCTAACTGATTTACTTTGGTCAAATATTTTTTCCTTCGCCACATCAATCACTTTCGATTGTATGTACTCCTGCGCTGTTCTTCCTGTTTCTTTCTTTATCAGGTCACCAAAATAACCTGCTGATAAATTCAGTTCACCGGCACAATAAGCCACAGAAGGCAAACCAATCGTTTGTGGTTTGTCTGCCTGAAAATATTCGTTCAACAAATGCTCAAACCTTTCTAAGATTCCTTTATGTACTTTCTCACGGGTAATAAACTGGCGGTCGTAAAAACGGACGCAATAGTCTAAAAACAGCTCGATATTAGATACAATCAATCTTTTACTATGCTTATCAATGGCATGTTCTAATTCGTATTCAATTTTCGAAAAACAATCCATCACCATTTTCCTTTCACGTTCCGATAAATGAAGTGCTTCATTCGATTGATAGCCAAAGAAAGTATAGTCTTGAATATGCCGTCCGAGAGAAGTGCCATGTATTAAATCAGGATGAAACACCAGCGCATACCCTTTTGGCTGATAGGTTTCTCCATTGCTATTCATGCCTGCCACCTGTCCCGGTGCAAGGAAAACTAACGTGCCTTCCTGGTAGTCATAAGTATGCCGACCGTACACCAAATCACCGCATTTTACATCTTTTAAGAATATGGTGTAGAGGCCAAAATACATCCGGGAACCCTGCCGGGGACTTGCCTTCGACAGGTCAACAACACTCACCAGTGGGTGTAGCGTTTCATTATTGTTGAATGCGTTGTAGTCACGGATTGTCTCAAATCGTCGCATATTATCCATATCGCTGCTGTTTTAGCTATTCAAAATTACGGCTTTATTCATCCCTTCATTTATTGGCATACCCCAATCAGGAATATTGGTAGATAAATCCGTAATCCGTATACCATTCAGGCAGAAAAATGCGAAGACTTTTGCAACGCAGGCAAATAAGGATTGCACTTAAAAAAAAGTAATAGATAAAAGTTTCTACCATGAAAAAATTAGTATTCGGAATTTCATTGCTTATTGCATACTCCTCGCATGGTCAACAAACAGCAGATCAGGCGCCGACGGTTAGTACCGCTTCCGGAATTTTACGTGGCGTAACAGAAGGGGATGTTTCCATTTTCAAAGGTATTCCGTACGCTGCTCCACCTGTAGGTGAATATCGCTCGCGTCCTCCGCCACCCTTTCCCACCTGGAAGGGAGTGCGTGATGCAACTAAGTTTGGTGCAGACTGCGCACAGATGGGTTTTCCTCGTGGCGCTGATTCAATTTCCAAAACTTCCTCAGAAGATTGCCTGTTTCTAAATGTGTGGGCACCATTCAGCGCAAAAAAGGGCGCAAAACTTCCGGTCATGGTATGGATTCATGGCGGCGCATTCGTATTTGGAAGCGGCGCATTTCCCAATTTTTCAGGATCATCATTTACTGACAAAGGTGTAATTCTGGTTTCAATTAATTATAGGTTGGGTCGGCTTGGCTTTTTCGCATTTCCTGCCCTGAGCAAAGAACATCAGGAAGAACTCAAAGGTAATTATGCGTACATGGACCAGATTGCTGCACTCAAGTGGATAAAGGAAAATATTGCAGCGTTCGGAGGCAACCCGAGTAACGTTACGATTTTCGGCGAGTCTGCCGGAGGCGTTTCCGTACATTCACTCCTTACAATTCCGGAAGCAAAAGGTTTATTTCAAAAAGCAATTAGTGAGTCCGGTGGAGGACGGGATGGTGTGCTGACCGGGCGGCCAATCAATAAGGATGGAACTGATCCATATTATCCTGTATCTGCAGAAACAATAGGGATAAATTTTGCCAAAAGATATGGAATCGATGGTACTGACGCAGCCGCATTGGCGAAGTTGCGTACACTTACTGTTGCACAAATAGTTGATGGAGGACAGGAGACTGCAGGTCAGGGTGGTCCGCCTACATACTCAGGTCCCATTCTCGATGGCAAACTCGTCGTGGAAACTGCCCAGAGTGCATATGAGGCTGGAAGGCAGGCACATGTTCTGCTTATTATCGGGTCGAATAGTGCAGAAGTGCCGGCAGGTTTCGTCAATGCCAGGTCGAAAGAAGAATTGCTAAACTTGTTTGGAAGCTTGAAAGATGAAGCGAAACGTGTTTACGATGTTGGTGATACAACTGATTTTGCCAAAATGCTCACGATGGTAAACACTGATAAAGTATGGGCAGAGCCAGCCCGGTTTACCGCAAGAGCATTTGTCGCAAAGGGCACACCTGCTTATGTTTATCTTTTCTCTTACGTATCACCTTCAATGCAACAGATGATGCGGTATGGTGCGGCACACGCATCCGAGATTCCTTATGTATTCAACAACCTTATAGGAAGAAATGGAGCCGCCGTTCCACCCATGGATCATGAAGTTGCTA
>VBAQ01000201.1:0-6882 GCA_005883765.1 Bacteroidota bacterium | reverse complement strand
AGTTTCAATCCGATGGATCAGCAGTCGGCAAGCCTGATCCCAAGAAAGCGAGACTGGATGTGATTGAAAAAGCTGTAACGTCGGGAAATCTACATTAAAAGGGATATTGGTAGATAAACCCGCAGTCTATATACCATAAAAGCAGACAATCACTAAGACCTTTGTACAGGAAAAAGAAACAATGCAAAAAGTGAAATTGAATAATGGAATAGAGATGCCAGTACTTGGGTTTGGCGTTTTCCAGGTAACAGATTTGGCAGAATGCGAAAGAAGTGTAGTTGATGCAATCGAAACAGGCTATCGCTTGATTGATACTGCTGCCTCATATGGAAATGAAGAAGCGGTTGGAAACGCCATCGTAAAAAGTGGTGTGCCAAGAGAAGAATTATTTATCACAACCAAACTTTGGATACAGTCAAACGGTTATGAAGGAACAAAAAAGGCTTTTGAAAATTCACTAAACCGATTGCAGTTAGAATATTTGGACTTATATCTGATCCATCAGCCCTTCGGAGATGTGTATGGTGAATGGAAAGCCATGCAGGACTTGTACAAAGAAGGAAGGATTAGAGCAATTGGCGTAAGCAACTTTCAACCCGACAGACTTATTGATTTGATTATTCACAACGAAATTGTTCCCGCGGTTAATCAAATTGAAACTCATCCATTTCACCAGCAAATTGAAACGCAGAAATTCTTACAGGAAAATAATGTACAGATTGAGTCATGGGGACCTTTTGCAGAAGGCAAAAACAACATCTTTCATAATGAGTTGTTGCTTTCCATCGGAAAGAAATACAACAAATCAATCCCCCAGGTAATTCTTCGCTGGCTTATACAAAGAGGTGTTGTTGCTATTCCAAAATCTGTTCGTAAGGAAAGAATGGCAGAGAACTTCAACATTTTTGATTTCAAGCTAAGTGAAGAAGACATGAATGAAATTAAAAAACTTGATACGAAGGCGAGCTTATTTTTTGACCATCGTGACCCGGCAATGGTAAAATGGCTGGGAGAAAGAAAATTGGATATTTAAGGAACTTCAAAAAGGGATGAATATACAAAATATTCAAAAAGATAAAATTTATATGCATGAAGAAAATAGTAAGCAATCTTTTAGCTTGTTTTTTCATATTATTTTCAACCGCACAAGTGCAGGCGCAACAAGTCATAGACAGCCTTGTTGGACCGGAAAGTGTTCTTAAAGTTGGCGATAAAATATTTGTCTCCAACATGAGAGGCGGCTTTATTTCTGAACTGTCGGCAGACGGAAAATTTATTCGAAAGCATTTTCAAAAAACAGTTTTGCACTCGCCAAGAGGTTTGGCAGCAATGAATAATACCATCTACGTAACTGATACATCCCGTGTGGTTGGCTTCAATGTAAATTCAGGAGAACAGATTTTTGAACTCCCTATTCCCGCAGCAACATTTCTGAATGACTTATGCACAGCAGGACAAAACGAGCTTGCAGTTTCTGACTCCAGGAGCGGCAATATTTCTTTGATAAATCCTTCGAACAAATCAATTCAGTTTTTAGGAAGCATTGCGGGTGCCAATGGCGTTACTTATAATGATGAGACAAACCAGCTTTTTGCTTGCGGAGTGGGATTACAAATGAATGGCCAGGGAAAACTATTTGTAAAAGATCTGACCAAAACGGATACACTGTTTACTGAGTTACAAAATAGTCCAATCGGATTTTTTGATGGTATTGAATTAATGGATGATGACCACCTAATTGTGGATGATTGGTCACACAATGAGAGGATTTAAAAAAACACAGCAACACTTCATATACAATTAATTGTGGTACTGCCGATTTGTATTATGATAAATCATCGGGCAATGTGTATGTTCCTGATTAGACTAAAAACAGAATAGTTATTGTAAATATCAAGAGCTTAAAAAAGGATTAGCTAAAATTGTTTGAACCTAATTGGTTATTTATGCGAGCAAAAAACACTTTCCCTTTATCAGTTATCCTGATGCTTATCTATTCCGCGAGCTGCGCGAATAACGAGACAACTTTTTCTGATGGCAATAAAATAGATACTATTGGTTTACCACCGGTTGAAACCAAAGTGCCAAACAGTAACTACAAACCTGCATTCAGCGGCCAAACAAGAATAGGCGGGGTAAAAACAACAACGCCGTACAAAGTTGAAAAAATAGCAGAGAAGCTTGGTCATCCTTTTGCCATTGTAAGCATGCCCGATGGAAGGTTAATGGTAACCATAAAATCAGGTTACATGGAAATTCATGATGCAAACGGTAAGCTGGTCAAAAAAATTACAGGTTTACCGGATGTGGCTTACGGAGGGCAGGGTGGTTTGCTTGATGTAGCGTTTGATCCAAATTTTACCCGCAACAAAATAATGTATTGGAGCTATTCAGAAAAATATCAACAGGGTAGTTTAACCGCCGTTGCGAACGGAAAATTGAACGAAGCAGATGGTAAAGTGGAAAATGTATCAGTAATATTTCGTGCCACACCTGCTACGAATAGCCCCTTACAGTTTGGTTCGCGATTGGTGTTCGATAAAAATGGAAATCTCTTTGTAAGTGTTGGTGAAAAATTCATTCCTGAAGCCAGGGTGCAGGCTCAAAAATTAGATTCATATCTCGGAAAAATAATAAGAATAACAACCCATGGTAAACCGGCGCCCGGAAATCCATTCTTCAACAAGGCTGGTACTGAGCCTGAAATATTTTCTTATGGGCATCGCAATCCTGACGGCCTCGATATAAACCCTGCAACAGGTGAATTATGGGAATCAGAATTTGGCCCTCGCGGTGGGGATGAAATAAATATTATACATCCCGGCAAAAATTATGGATGGCCTGTTATAACATACGGCATCGATTATAGTGGCCGAAAAATGGGCGAAGGTATTCAGCAGAAAGCGGGCATGGAGCAACCCGTCTATTACTGGGATCCTGTAATATCACCGTGCGGTATTTGTTTTTATAAGGGTAACGCCATCCCCGAGTGGAAGAATAATTTATTTGTTGCTGCGCTTAGCGGACAGCATCTCGACAGGCTTGTAATTAAGAACAACAAAATAGTTGGTGAAGAAAGATTGCTCGCCGATAAAAATCAGCGCTTTCGTGATGTCGCATATTCGAACAATATGTTGTATACTATAACTGATGATGGAGATATATATCGCATCAGTAAGAAGTAGAAGTGGCGAAGCCACGGATAGCCGCATCAAAATAGTAAGTGTTGAACAGTTATGACTTGAAATTTGGATTATTTAACTAAATACGAACATGCAAAAAAGAAAATTAGGAAATGAAGGGCTTGAAGTTTCTGCAATCGGTTTAGGTTGTATGGGAATGAGCTTTTCCTATTACCCATTTCCGGAAAAAGAAGATGCCGTCGATCTTATTCGCAAAGCAGTAGAGCAGGGAGTTAATTTTTTTGACACTGCTGAAGTATATGGACCTTATACCAACGAGGAATTGGTTGGCGAGGCCCTTGAACCTTACAAAGACAAAGTGGTAATCGCCACAAAATTTGGTTTCAATATTCAAGATGGAAAAATGGTGGGTGTAAATAGTAAACCCGAACAAATAAAAAAGGCTGTTGAAGGTTCTCTCAAAAGGTTACGGGTTGATGCGATTGATTTATTATATCAGCATCGTGTTGATCCAAATGTGCCGATTGAAGACGTTGCCACAACTGTGAAGGGTTTAATTAAAGAAGGCAAGGTTAAATATTTTGGTTTATCTGAAGCAGGCGCACAAACTATTCGCAAAGCACACGCCGTGCAACCTGTCAGCGCGTTACAGAGTGAATACTCTTTGTGGACCCGCCAGCACGAAAATGAAATCATTCCGGCCATTGAAGAATTGGGAATTGGATTGGTTGCGTTCAGTCCTTTGGGCAAAGGGTTTCTTACGGGAAAGATCGATGAAAACACAAAATTTCAACAGGGTGATTTCAGAAATACTTTACCACGATTTACTGAAGAAGCTCGTAAAGCAAATGCAGCTTTGCTCGATTTAATCAACGAATTTGCACAACAAAAAAAAGCAACACCTGCGCAAATTGCTTTGGCATGGGCACTCGCACAAAAGCCGTGGATGGTGCCGATTCCTGGCACTACAAAATTACATCGCTTGACAGAAAATGTTGGTGCCGCAAGAATTGAATTCACACCGGAAGAATTAAAACAAATTGATGAAGCTTCTTCACATATTAAAATAGAAGGCAACCGCTATCCTGAAGCTCTGGAAAAAACAACAGGACTGTGACAAATGCTCATAAGTATGCACATCCCCTAATAAAAGAATATGAAACGATTATTGCTCGTTACGATTTTATTATCTGCCGCTCTATTTACTAAGGCGGTGGCGCAAGATGCCTCGATATTTCCAAAAGGTGAAATATCTACTGCCGATAATCACACAGGAACTATTTGGCTTAAAGAATTAAATGAGCCTGATAGCAACTTCAATTACAGTATTGCTGTTGCCACCTATGCTCCTGGTGCAAAATTGGATTGGCATATTCATCCTGCCGGACAAGTTCTGCTTATCACGGAAGGCACCGGCTATTACGAGGAAAAAGGTAAGCCAATACAAATCGTTCATAAAGGAGACGTAATAGAATGTCTTCCGGGCGTCGCGCATTGGCATGGTGCATCGCCTGATAAAAGCTTTGGCTACATTGCTGTAACACCAACTACAAAAGGAAAAACAATATGGTTAAAGAGAGTAACAGATGAAGAATATCACAGCATAAAATAAACATGATTTCAACATTTAGCTTTGAACGCAAAGCAAAATTCAATGCAACAATAAATTTTTTAATTAAAAAATTCTAAAGAAAAACTGTATGAAAGTATTAATCCCCGGACTGTGTTTCTTAGTAATGAGCGTGCAATGGTCCTACGCACAACAAACAAAAGAAAATCCTTCTCCCGCAGAGCAAGAAATTATCAATCTGTCTAAACAAAAATGGCTGTGGATGGCAGACAAAAATGTAGATTCTTTAAATGTCCTCTTTGATGAAAAATCCGTTTTCGTTCATATGGGAGGAAGTTGGGGTAAGACACCGGAACTCAATACCATTAAAAGCGGTGGTATTTGGTACAAGAAAGCAGATATTTATTCGGTTTCGGTAAACATCTTTGAAAACACCGCAATCTTGTTAAATGATATTGACTTGCAGGCAGTAGTAGGCGGAAACGAAGTCATCAATCCTTTTATGGTGACCGAGGTTTATATCAAAGAAAACGGCAAATGGAAGATGGGCTCACTCACTTTCTCGCATCTGCTCAGACCGGTTAAAATGAAATAACAATATAATAATAATTCAGCAGCAGCATTAAAATACCCGCTTTTCAAAATACATTAAACATGGAAAACAAAAAAGAAGGTGCTGGTTTAAATCGCCGAAAGCTTTTTAAAACAGGATTGGCATTAGCCGGAGGTTCGCTATTAGCGTCTGTTACAAATGAGCAAAAGCAAAATTCTCAAAATACGTCGGCAGACACTGTCCGCGGACGCCGTAAACTCGGCGGCACATTGGAAGTATCGAGTGTTGGGCTTGGCGTGCAGAATATGAGTCGTACCTATCAAACGACGATACCCACTCGCCCCGAAATGATCAAAATCATCCGCACAGCTTTCGACCGTGGCGTCACCTTATTCGATGCTGCCGAGGCATATGGTCCTTTTGAGGTGGAGCGCATTCTCGGCGAAGCGCTTGTGCCTATTCGAAACAAAGTTGTTATTGAAACAAAGTTTGGCTGGAACATCGACCAAAAAACGGGTCAGCGCCTGCCAGGTTTGAACAGCCGTCCCGAACATATCAAAGAGGTAGTGGAGGGAATGTTGAAACGCCTCCGCACCGATCGAATTAATTTATTGTATCAACACCGTGTGGATCCGGCTGTTCCAATTGAAGACGTTGTCGGAGCAATCAAAGATCTTATTAACGAGGGAAAAGTGTTGCACTACGGACTTTCAGAACCTGGACCCCAAACCGTAAGACGAGCACATGCAATTCATCCTGTTACGGCTATTCAGAACGAATATTCGCTTTTGTGGCGCGGACCAGAAAATGTAATTATTCCGCTCTGCCAGGAACTCGGTATTGGCTTCGTTTGCTGGAGTCCGCTCGGCGTGGCTTTTCTCACCGGGGCCATTGATGCAGAAACACGGTTCGCTCCGGGTGACATTCGCGGCATGGAATCACGGTTTTCGCCGGCAAATTTATCCAACAACCTGGCACTCGTGGGCTTGGTAAAAAAATGGGCAACACAGAAAAAAGCAACACCAGCTCAAATATCGCTGGCATGGCTTCTGGCGCAGAAGCCTTGGATTGTACCTATTCCGGGCACAACACAGATGGCGCACATGCTGGAGAACATTGGCGCTGATAATGTACGGTTTACTGCTGATGAACTAAAGCAATTCAATACAGAATTATCGAAGATTGAAGTTAAAGGAGAGTGCCTGCGAAAGATGGTGCTTGATTTTTCTGATGTTGAAGCACCACCAAAGCAATAAAGAAATGAAAAATGCAATTGTTCTCTTGATAATTATAGGCACGTGGTTTACTTCTGGTTGTTCAAATGCTCAACCTATGTCGCCTAAAAACATATTGATCGTGTATTTGTCCCGGACAAACAACACAAAGGCAATAGCAGAAATCATTCGCAATAATGTCGGAGGAAAATTAGTAGCACTTGAATTAGAAAAACCATATCCCGAAAACTACCAGGCTACAGTGCAACAGGTAGTGAAGGAAAATGAAACAGGCTATTTACCGCTGTTGAACACAAAAATTGATAGCATTCAAAATTATGATGTAGTGTTTGTAGGCTTTCCCACATGGGATATGCAGTTGCCGCCGCCCATGAAAAGTTT
>VBAQ01000200.1:5297-10350 GCA_005883765.1 Bacteroidota bacterium | reverse complement strand
AGTTTTTCTATCTTCATTTGAGAAGTTTTTTTACTGCTTCCAGCCAGGTCTAAAGTCATTTAATGAAATTATCACTAGCCGACTATCTAGTCATTGTTATTTATTTCGCTTTTGTCGTCGGCGTAGGTTTCATCATCAAAAGAAAAATAAGATCCAGCAAGGATTTTCTTTCCAGCAACAGGAGTATTCCCTTATGGATCACCAGTCTAGCATTCATCTCTGCCAACCTTGGCGCACAGGAAGTGCTGGGCATGGTAGCGTCCGGTGCTAAATACGGGATCATGACCGTCCATTTTTATTGGGTGGGAGCCATCTTTGCAATGGTATTTCTTGGCGTGTTCATGATGCCGTTTTACTATGGCAGTCGTGCACGGAGCGTTCCCGAATATCTTAAACTGCGATTCGACGAAAAAACAAGAGGACTAAATGCTATTTCATTTGCAGCGATGACGGTGTTCTCTTCCGGCATTTCACTATACGCTCTGGCCAAATTATTAGAGATCATATTGGGATGGGATTTTGATATTTCCATTTGGGCAGCGGCGGGCGTCGTGATGATCTATACTTTTCTCGGTGGCTTGACAAGTGCTGTGTACAATGAAGTATTGCAATTCTTTTTAATTGTGCTGGGCTTGTCCCCATTGGTCATTGTTGCATTGCAGAATGCGGGTGGATGGGCAAACATAAAAGCGCAGTTGCCACCGGAATTCACACATGCCTGGAAATATATGGGAAAAGCGGAATCAAATCCAATGGGTTTACATTTTACGTCGTTGATTTTCGGGCTGGGATTCGTGATGTCCTTTGGTTACTGGTGTACCGATTTTCTTGTAGTGCAAAGAGCGATGATCGCAAAAAACATGAACGCGGCACAACGAACTCCCATCATTGCGGCGCTACCAAAAATGTTAATGCCTTTGATCGTTGTTTTACCCGGTGTTATTGCCATTGCGTTGATGACTCCCGCGTTGCGATCGAAGGGATATGCAATCCCAGTCAATGAAGCGGGTGCCCTTGATTACACGATGACGCTTCCCTCCTTGATCGCACATTATTATCCAAGTGGGTTGCTGGGAGTAGGCATCACGGCGCTGATCGCATCCTTTATGAGTGGTATGGCAGGAAATGTTACAGCATTCAATTCTGTTTTCACGTACGACATCTACCAGTCTTATTTTGTAAAAAAGAGATCTGATCGACATTATTTAAGGGTAGGTAAAATGATTACCGTCGCAGGCGTCTTGTTTTCTATTGTCACCGCCTACATTGCCAAGAGCTTTAATAACATCAACGATTTTCTTCAGCTTGTATTCAGTTTTGTTAACGGGCCATTGTTTGCGACTTTTTTATTGGGTATGTTTTGGAAAAGGACGACCGGCCATGGCGCCTTCTGCGGTTTGTTAGCGGGAACGCTTGCTGCTGTTTTGACCCATGGTCTAACGTTAGCTGAGGGGAAAGGCGGCTGGATCGCTCCTTTGTACGAAATCAGAAGTGGGATGGGGCAAGCATTCATCGTTGCCGCCGTTTCCTGGATAGTAAATTTTACCACGACTATCCTGGTTAGCCTTGCTACCAAACCTAGGCCAGAGGAAGAATTGCAGGGACTTGTTTATTCACTAACAAAGAGGCAACGTGTTGTGACAGGCCGCTGGTTTCTCAGTCCGCTAGTGATAGGCCTTTTGCTATTGCTCATAACAATACTGTTGAATATTATTTTCTTTTAGATCGCTGTTATGTATAAAAGATTGAATGAATTAAGTTTTGTGATCGGGTTATTTTTTTCAATTGTATCGATAATTCTATTGACGGATTATTTTTTCAAAAAAGAATTGTCCTCAAAAATCAATCTCTACACCGGCATTGTGTTTTTAATTTTTGGCTTATTCATGATGAGCATTAAAAGAAACAAAAATGCCAAATAGGTTCCGTTATAGTTTAGAAGAAATTTGAGCCAAAGAAGCTCGGCGCCTCTCAAGATCAGATTCCTTTATCTTTGCAGTCCTCAAATAATGAAGTATGAAGCTTTACAACGTGCTGATAAAGTACAGGCTCTATATAGGGATTGCCCTGGTCATCGGAGGCATAGCGGTTAACCTCACCGCGTCCTTCTGGCCTGCATTTCCATTATATTTTGTTGGAGTCATATTAATTGTCGGGCATTTTTTCTTCGGCCCTCTTCGCCTGATCCAGGAACATCTTGAGGCCGGCGATATTGAAGGCGCCGAAAAAGTTTTGGACTCGATAAAATTTCCAGGATTGTTATACAAACCCATTCGGTCGGTATATTATACGCTGAAAGGAAATGTGGCGATGATGAAACAGGATTTTGAAGGCGCGGAAAAGATGATGAAAAAAGGGCTGGACCTTGGTATGCCGATGAAAGAGGCCGAAGGAGCCAGCATGCTGCAAATGGGAATGCTTGCGATGCAAAAAAATGATTTGAGGCAAGCGGAGAATTATATTCGCCAGGCTATACGAAAAGGCTTACCCGATAAAGAAAATGAAGCTGCTGCATATTTGCAGATGTGCAGCATTATGATGAATAAGAGGGAATTTCGCGCCGCAAAGGATTTTTTTCGTAAATCAAAAGCCTTAAAACCCACTACTCCGCAGATCGTTGATCAGATCAGGCAAATAGAAAAATACATTTCGCGTATCCCTGGCTAAGGCCAGATCTTTTTTTCTCCTCATTCTTCTTCATTTTAATAGTTGGCAATTTTTTTGTACCGATTATTGTATTCTTCAACTTTAAAATCATAGATTATGCGAAATCAAAATAAAAAACAACAAGAACAGAAGCCTGTAAAACAAAAGAAGGGCAGAATCTATCCCGAAGAAGATACGTTTGGGTCGCGGGTTGATGACACTTCAATGAGTTCAGGGAATTTGGTGAATAACCCGAGGGGTAGAACAAGAACAAGGGATCTTCATACAAAAATATCTGTCACGGGCAACGATAATGATGGACAGGCTGATTAAAAAGTTAAAGTTAAATACTGAAAAATTGTCCCTAAAGTGAGGGGCAATTTTTTGCGATTGAATTCAAATAAATTTTTTGATTGGTTATCTCGTGGCACGTTCAATCCCGGCAATATCTTTTCTGCTAAGTGGTCGTTTTCTCAAAGAATAAACATTTTAGTCACAAAACAGGTTTTTTTAATTTTCCAAATGATAAAATAAGAGGTTTGACGTTAAAGATGACCGAACTTTGCCAATATTATTAGCAAGGCCGGACGAGGTATTTTTCTTATTGAATGCAAATTCGGCCGCGAACTAATTTCAATAACTTGTGCGGTTCAAAAAAAAATTAAAAAAATTTGTCCCTGTGTCATTTTATAAAGAAAGGTTAGAAAAAAAATTTTCAGAAGAATATGATAAGCTCAATGAAAAACAGCGACTGGCTGTTGATAGTATTGAAGGACCCGTTATGGTAATTGCCGGACCGGGGACGGGGAAAACCCAGATACTGGCGAGCCGAATCGGAAAAATATTACTAGAAACGGATGCCTATCCTCAGAATATTCTTTGTCTTACCTATACGGATGCTGGTGTTGTAGCGATGAGAAAAAGGCTACAGGAATTTATTGGTCCCGATGCGTACAAAGTAAATATTTACACCTTTCATGCATTTTGCAACGAGGTGATCCAGGATAATTTGTCCTTGTTTGAAAAAAGGTCGCTGGATCCGGTTTCTGATCTTGAAAAAATACAACTCTTCAAGCAGCTCATTGACACATTCCCCAAAAATCACCTGCTCAAGCGGTATCGTGGCGATGTTTACATTGATATCCCTAATCTCGACAAGCTTTTCGGTACAATGAAAAGAGAAGGCTGGTCTTCTTCATTTATCGGTCAAAAAATCGATGAGTACATTTCCGGTCTGCAAGACAGGGATGAGTTTGTTTACAAAAGAAAATTTAAAGAGTTCAATATCGGAGATCTAAAAAGAGATAAGATCGAAGAAGAAATTGAAAAGATGGAGCGGCTTCGCGCTGCCGTCAATGAGTTTGATCGGTTCCAGGAAATGATGAAACAGCGCAACCGTTACGATTTTGACGATATGATCAATTGGGTAATCAAAGAATTCGAGGGAAACAAAAATCTATTAGCCAGTTACCAGGAAAAATTTCTCTACATACTCGTTGATGAGTACCAGGACACAAGCGGCACACAAAACCGTATTGTAGAGTTACTTATTAATTATTGGCAGAAGCCAAATGTGTTCGTGGTGGGGGATGATGATCAAAGTATTTATCGTTTCCAGGGTGCCAATGTAGAAAATATGCTGGCCTTTGCCGATACTTATCAAAGTGACTTGTTGAAAGTGGTCCTTACGGACAACTACCGCTCAACGCAATCTATTCTTGATATTTCGAAAATTCTTATTGAACGGAATCATGAAAGACTGGTAAATAAAATTGAGGGGTTAAGTAAGGAACTGGTATCATCACATGCTCGCACAAGCCAGTTTACTCATAAGCCATTGATAAAGTCGTACGACACTCAGCGGCAGGAAATGATAGATATAACGCTGCAAATAGAAAAATTAATTGCGCAGCAGGTTCCCGCCAATCGAATTGGCGTTATTTATCGTGAAAATAAATATGGGGATGAATTGATCCAGTATTTCAAGCTGCGGAAAATTCCTTTTTACAGCAAGCGCAGCATCAACATTCTTGAGATTCCCCTGGCAAAGAAGATCATTTTGATGTTACGGTATCTTGCTGAAGAGCATGAGCTGCCTTACAGTGGCGATGAAATGCTGTTTGAAATTCTCCATTTTGATTGGTTTCATATACCGCCGATCGAAATCGCAAAGTTGAGCGTAGAAGCATCTCGCAAAAAATACGACGATGCGGGAACATCTCTTCGAAGGCTTTTGCATGAAAGGGCAATAGCGCCACCTAAAGATCTTTTTTCCCAGGGCTTGAATCCAAACTTAAAGAAAGCCAGTTCTATACTGGAACAATTGATAGGGGATGTTCCCAATACGACCCTACAACATCTTTTTGAGACCGTTATTCGTAAGACGGGTATATTAAATCATGTCATG
>VBAQ01000200.1:0-5261 GCA_005883765.1 Bacteroidota bacterium | reverse complement strand
CTCACCGGTTTGTTTGATTTTATAAAGGGAGAAACAGCGCGAAATCCCTTCATGCGATTGAATGACCTTGTGAGCATCATTGAACTCATGGAAAAAGAAGAGCTCGTCTTGCCTTTGATAGAGATTTGCGGTAATGAAAAAGGCGTGAACGTGATGACAGCTCATGGGTCAAAGGGCCTGGAGTTTGCATACGTTTTTTTTGCAGGATGCAATGCAACTTTCTGGGAGAAGAAACGAAAGCCGTTCAATGGGTATAAACTACCCGACACTATTTTGCCATCCACATCCAGTTCCGGAGGGGAGGGAGACGTTGAAGAACTCCGCCGGTTATTTTATGTAGCTATTACAAGAGCTGAACAGCATCTTATCATTTCCTATTGTTGTTTCAAGAATGACGGCAGGGAATTAGAACCATCCATGTTCATTGCAGAGATCCTGGAACGTGAGCAACTTGCCGTTAAAAGAGTTTTTATTGATGAAAACATACTAGCAGAATTCAACGCCTTGCAATTTGGCGAACAAATTGCCCCACAAGTCGAAGAAATGGAGAAAGAATTTGCTGATCGACTCCTGGAAAAATTTGCAATGAATGTCACTGCATTGAATAATTATCTGAAATGCCCGCTCGAATTTTATTTTAAAAATCTTATCCGCATCCCATCTCCGAAAAATGAGGCTACTGAGTTTGGTTCAGCTGTTCATTATGCATTGAACGAACTATTCCGCAAGATGCAGAACAATAACCAGCAGTTTCCTGCTAAGGAAGAATTCATCAAGGATTTTGAATGGTGGATGAAGCGGCACCGGGAAAGCTTCAGCAAAGAGCAATACGAACGAAGGATGGAAGCAGGACCTGATATCCTCGCCAATTACTATGAAAAATATGTTGGCCACTGGAATAAAATTGTATCAACAGAAAGAAACATCAGGCATTTCCTTATGAACGAGATCCCGTTAAAGGGAAAGCTGGACAAACTCGAATTCGACGGCAAATCAGTAAATGTCGTTGATTACAAAACCGGTGACCCAGACAAGTCAAAATCAAAATTACAGCCGCCTTCCGACAAAGATCCGATCGGGGGTGATTACTGGCGCCAGGCTATATTTTACAAAATTCTTGTCGATAACTATGAAGAAAAGGGGTGGAAGGTAGTGAGTACAGAATTCGATTTTGTAGAGACTGACAAGAAGAAGATGTACAAAAAAGAAAAAATTTTCATTACTCAACAGGATATCGATTTCGTTTGCGAGCAAATCAAAACGGTTTGGAATAAAATTCAAAACCATGATTTTTACATTGGTTGCGGAAAAGACAATTGCCATTGGTGCAATTTTGCAAAGACAAACAATCTCACCGTTGCACTACAAGAGTTGCAGGAACAGGAAAGCCAGGATTAATAGCACACAGGCAGATATCGATTTAAAGGATTATTAGGAAAAGAGAAGATGCCTGATAATTGAAACGGCCTATGTTTGCAACTTCAATGAGGAAATTAGCAATCATACCGGCCTCTGTAATTATTTTAATCAGTGTAATCAGCGGTCCTGGTTGCGCTAATATTATTCCTCCACAGGGTGGCTTTCGCGATTCCATTCCCCCGGTATTACTAAAAGCCTCGCCCGAAGATTCTTCAACCAATTTCAAAACTAATCGCATTACTCTAACCTTTGATGAATATATTTCCGATATTCAAAATAGCCGCCAGAACCTGATCATCTCCCCCGTTCCAAAAAGAGACCCTGATATTGAATCTAAGCTAAGGACCGTCATAATAAAATTGAAAGATACTCTTGAGCCAAACACAACCTACACCATAAATTTTGGCGATGCCATCAGGGACATCAACGAGGGCAATGTAGCAAAGAATTTCACGTATATTTTTTCTACAGGAACCACCTTCGATTCACTTACGCTTTCCGGAAAAGTTGTACTGGCTGAGAATGGAAAAGTTGACAGCACTCTTTCCGTCATGTTACATAAAAATGGTAAGGACTCAGCGGTAGCATCAGAGAAACCACGGTATGTGACGCGTTTGGATTCCTCCGGAAATTTTACCTTTCGAAACTTGCCTGGCGGCACGTTTTACATTTACGCCTTAAAAACTGAAGGAGGCGGATATTTTTATTCCTCCGAGAGACAGTTGTTTGCATTTGCTGACTCGCCTGTTACTCTCGGATCTGTTAACAAGCCAATTACTCTGTACGCCTACGCGGAAAAAAGTGCATCGACTCCGACACTGAATCCGCAGGTCGGGGCGCGCCAAAAAGGCGGCGGCACAGAAAAGCGATTGCGAATACAAAGCAATCTTTCGAATGGTCAGCTCGATCTTCTGAACAATCTTTCCATTAACACAGAGCTACCGTTAAAAGGTCTGGACACCTCGCTTATTCATTTCAGCAGCGACTCTTCATTCACGCCTATAAAAAATTACCGAATCGTACCGGATAGTACAAGGAAAAAACTAAGCTTCCAATATGACTGGAAAGAAAATACGTTATACCATGTGATCCTGGAAAAGGATTTTGCACAGGACACGTTGGGAAGAAAATTATTGAAAGCTGATACTATATCCTTTAAAACAAAAAAACTTACTGACTATGGTTCTTTAAGAATCCGATTTAAGAAACTTGACCTCTCCACCAACCCCGTTTTGCAGTTTGTACAAAATGATAACGTGGTAAAATCAATTCCACTTACCTCTGCTGAATTAAACCAATCTATTTTTGTTCCAGGCGATTACCAGTTGCGCATTTTAGACGATCGCAATAAAAATGGCAAGTGGGATCCCGGACAGTTTTTTGGCAAACACATACAACCCGAAATTGTACGGCCCATCACCTCCCGTCCTAAAATTTCTGTGAAAGCCAATTGGGACAATGATTTTGATATAGAAGCCCCTTCCAACTCTCCGCCACGTGGCGGATGAGTGCTCAACGCGCAGTTTTCTCTCCATTCCGCTTGTACCTCGTGCCTTGATTCTTGTACCTTTGTATCATGCAATTCTCCTCCTCACTTCTTGAAAATGCAGTCAATGAATTTGCCCGGCTTCCGGGCATTGGAAAAAAGACGGCGTTGCGGTTAGTACTCCATTTGCTAAAACAGGATACAAATGATGTTTCACAATTCAGCGAGGTGATTGCAAAAATGCGCAGCGAAATAAAATTCTGTCAACGTTGTTTTAATGTAGCCGATGGCGATATATGTTCCATTTGTGCCAACAGCATGCGAAGACAGGAAATGATTTGCGTTGTGGAAAATATCCGCGACGTAATAGCCATTGAAAGCACACAGCAATACAGCGGCACTTATCATGTGTTGGGCGGGGTCATTTCTCCGCTCGACGGAATTGGTCCCGATCAGTTAAATATTGAATCGCTTGCCAATCGTGTACAAAAAGAAAGAACGGAAGAGCTCATATTCGCTCTTAATCCTACTATACAAGGCGACACAACGATATATTACATACAGAAAAAATTAGCGGCAGCATCCGGTGAACAATCTCAAAATATCCGCATTACAACCATTGCCCGGGGCATTGCTTTCGGTGGTGAACTCGAGTATGCTGATGAAATGACTCTGGCACGAAGCTTACAGAATCGGTTGCCTGTTGAAAATTATGTGTCACGCTAAAGTAAATCGATGTGCTGTTACTGACCTGTACACTTAACCGACATTTCCCTTTCCAAAGCTATTTTGACGTTTGACTTTTACCTTTTAACTTTGCCGTCACAGGCGGATTTGTTTATTGTTCGGCCTGTATCCTAGCCTCGAAAGCTATCGGGAAAGGAAAACTGAACTAATAAACGCCAAGAAACTCACTCTTTAGGTTTCCAACGTTTAAATTGTTCAGAAATTTTTTTTGATGTAGCCAGCGACATCAACTCGGTTCAACTGTTGTTGTGTCACTCACTGCATCTCCTGGATCCCGATAAACATCGGGACTAATCAACAAGGAGGAAATATGAAGACCATTAAAGATTTACTTGGAGAACGCATCCTCATCATTGATGGCGCTATGGGAACCATGATCCAGCGTTATAAATTGACCGAAGCAGATTATCGCGGCGATCGTTTCAAAGACTGGCCCTCCGATCTGAAGGGCAATAATGATCTGCTTTGCCTGACTCAGCCACAGATCATCAAAGAGATCCATAAAAACTATTTGAAAGCAGGTGCGGACATCATCGAGACAAATACATTCAATGGGCAAGCTGTTTCACTTGCCGATTATCACATGCAGGAGTTTGCTTATGAAATTAATTTGGCAGCCGCGAAAATAGCGAGGGAAGCAATTAGTGAATTTCATGAGGCTCATCAAGTCTCCCCCACCGGGGGAGATTTAGAGGGGGTTTTCGTGGCGGGGGCCATTGGTCCGATGAATAAGACGCTGTCGCTTTCACCTGACGTGAACAATCCAGGCTATCGTGCACTCAGTTTTGACGAAGCGATGAATGCATATTATGAGCAGGTAAAAGGTTTGGTTGAAGGTGGCGTTGATCTGCTCATCATCGAAACTATATTTGACACTCTCAATGCAAAGGCCGCTATTTTTGCGATTAAAAAATATTTCCGCGATACCAAACAAAAAGAACTGCCACTCATGATCAGCGGAACGATCACAGACGCAAGTGGAAGAACACTGAGTGGTCAAACGCTTGAAGCATTTTACACTTCGATCTTTCATGCCAAACCACTTAGTGTCGGATTGAACTGCGCTCTCGGTGCCAAAGAAATGCGTCCACATATTGAAGAACTGGCACAAATTGCCTCTTGTTATGTGTCGGCCTACCCGAATGCCGGACTACCCAATCCGATGGGAGAATATGACGAACAACCGGAAGAGACAGCACATTATATTGAGGAGTGGGCGAGGGAAGGCTTCGTAAATATTGTCGGTGGTTGTTGCGGAACCACGCCCGATCATATCAGGCATATCGCTGAACACGTAAAAAATTTGAAACCCAGGAAATTGCCTGTTCTTGAAACAGAATTGGTTTAATGACAATGACAGACACCGCGGCAATCAAACCTTACTTGCGCCTGTCGGGCCTGGAACCTCTTGTCGTTCGGCCCGAAAGCAATTTTATTAATGTCGGCGAACGAACCAATGTCACCGGTTCAAAAAAATTTGCACGACTCATCAAAGAAAATAAATATGAAGAGGCATTGAGCGTGGCCCGGCAACAGGTGGAGAGCGGTGCGCAGATCCTCGATGTGAACATGGATGACGCTTTGCTTGACGGCGTACAAGCCATGAGCA
>VBAQ01000221.1:5349-8163 GCA_005883765.1 Bacteroidota bacterium | reverse complement strand
GCGAACTACGCAGTATCTGGCTCAACTCCTGAGTGGCTGGTTCAGAACTCTCCGAATTCATAGCCGATGCATAAATGGTTTGTATGTAAGGAATCGCCAGTATTCTTTTTTGCACGGTGGTGTATGGAGCCAAAAGAATATCGTCCTGGTCCTGACCAAATGCATTCTCTCCTTTTTCAGCTAACACCCCTATGACCTTAAAAGGAATCCTGTTAAAACGAATTGTTTTCCCAACCGGATCATCGCCAGGTTCGAAAATATTCTCAACAACCGTTTGGCCAATGAGACAAACTTTGGTAGCACCATTCACATCTTCATTTCCAAACGAAACTCCTTCCTTCAATGGCCAATTGCGAATAGTGAGAAAATCGGGGCTTACACCTTGCATCGTCGTGGGCCAGTTCATCGAGGCATTGATCGCTTGCCCACGCCCTTGTACAGCAGGTGATACGGCGCTTACATACTGCGCCTGGTTCTGTATAGCCTTTATGTCATCAAGAGTCAGAGTTTGAACAGTACTTACATCCAATCTCGCTCCCCCTCCCGGCGTTTGATTGCTATTAGGACGGATGGTGATCATGTTTGATCCCATGCTCGATAACTGGTCCTGTATACTTTTTTTTGAACCTTGCCCAATGGCCACCATGGCAATAACTGCCCCTACCCCAATGATGATACCGAGCATAGTGAGAAAGGCACGCAACTTATTTCGTTGCAATGCCCGCAATGCGATTCGTAAGAGATTAAAAAGTTTCATTTATTTCATCATTAATTCATGTGGCATTAACCTCGAAATCCTCCGTTACTGGCAAGTTGGCAAGCGCTTCTTTTGCGGAGCGCACATTTTCGTTTTTGCTATCCTTTATCACACGTCCGTCCTTTAATGTGATTGTGCGACTGCTGAAGGAAGCGATGTCCGGTTCGTGGGTCACAAACACGATCGTTCTTCCCTGTTTATTCAATTCCTGGAACAAGGCCATGATCTCATATGAAGTCCGTGAATCAAGATTACCTGTCGCCTCATCTGCCAATATCATCACTGGCTCATTCACCAATGCCCTGGCAATGGCTACGCGTTGTTGTTGACCACCCGATAATTGGTTTGGTAAATGATCCAGGCGGTCTGAAAGTCGCACAGCTTCCAGTGCTTTTACCGCCATTTGATGTCGCTGGGTTGTTGTTACGGTAGAATTGTACAAGAGTGGCAGCTCAACATTTTCTTTGGCCGAAGTTCTTGCCAGTAAATTATATGCCTGGAACACAAAACCGATCTTTCGGTTTCTCAATTGCGCCAATTCATTTCTCGAAAGATTCTTGACATCAACATTATCCAAGAGGTAAGTTCCATCGGTTGGTTTATCCAGGCAGCCCAGGACATTGAGAAGAGTCGTCTTGCCAGAACCACTGCTTCCCATTATCGTCACAAACTCGCCTTCTTCTACTGAGAACGAAACACCTTTCAATGCTCGTACGATCTCAGAACCCATTTGGAATTCCCTCTTCAGATCATGTATCTCTACAATTTTATTTGCCATAACCATTTATTCAATTATTGAGGTGGCCTGTTTCCTCCAGCTTGTCCTCCACCAGAAGGACGATTACCGCTTTGTCCACTCCTTCTCGGTGGCATAAATGGACTTCGTTGACTATTATTTTGATTTCCCTTCACGCTGGCCTGCTGCACTCCGTCCGCTATTTCGTCCGTCGGCGTCAATCCACTCAACACTTGCACCTGCGTCCCATCTTCAAGGCCAGTACGAATAAAATGCCTTGTAAGCGTTTTACCATTTAACACCCATACTGACGCTCTCTTTATACCTGTCGAATCCCTGGCTGAAGGATATGCTTTATTTCCCCGGTCGTTCCTATTTTCATTCATGCCCGGCGCACTGGCTGTTTGTTGTCCTTTTGTCTTTCTCCTTTCATCCACAATTTTATATTTCTTCATTAGCGCTGAGTCGGGTCGGAATTTTGTAGCCCTGGTTGAAATGAGCAAGGCATTATTTTCTTCTCTCGTATAGATAGTAATGTTAGCCGTCATGCCGGGTTTTAATTTGAATTCATTATTCGAAGTATTAATGATCGTGGTATAGGTTACTACATTCGCTGAAACGCTTGGCTGCAAACGAATTTCCTGCAAGGTGCCACTGAAAGTATCGTCGGGAAATGCATCCACCGTGAACGTTACCCGCTGATCTTTTTTTACATTTCCGATGTCTGCTTCATCGACAGCAGCTCTTACCTGCATCTGGGTAAGAACCTTTGCAATGCTGAACAACGTAGGAGTACTAAAACTTGACGCTACCGTCTGCCCCTCGCTTACATTTCTTGAAAGCACTGTGCCATTAATTGGAGAGTAAATATTTGCAAGAGAAAGATTTTTCTGTGCGGCCTGCAATTGTGATCTTACCGACATCAAATTCGCCCCTGCTACGCGGACCGAATTTTGTGCAGTTTCATAATCAGCCTTGCTAATAGCTCCGGCTTTGTATAACTGTGACTGACGATTGAAATTACTTTGCTGATACACCACCTGGCTCTGCGCTTGTTCAAGATTGCCTATGATTTGTTGGACCTGTGCACTGAGAATAGTTTTATCTAACTCTGCAAGAAGCTGTCCTTTTTTTACCTGGGAATTAAAATCTACATATACTTTACTGATTGTTCCCGAAACCTGTGTACCTACTGCTACGGTGTCTACCGGCTGCACAGTACCTGTTGCTGTAACAGTATTGGCAATATACCCATAGTGCGGTTTCTCAGTGGCCAAGACGATCTCGGGTGATCGGTGACTTATTCCCCAGATAACTAAGA
>VBAQ01000221.1:0-5280 GCA_005883765.1 Bacteroidota bacterium | reverse complement strand
CTTTTTCGCTTTGTCATGTCTCTACTTTTTGTGTCTATAATGCTATGGGCTGCCCCAAATAGAACTCATAAATTTTTGTGTTGAGAATAGAATTATATTTTGCCTGTATGAAATTTTGAAGCGATTGAACATACAAATTCCTCTGCACTAAAAGATCAACCATATTAATGCCTCCAAGTCTGAGCTGTTCCTGCGAAATATCATATGCTTCCCGGTTGGCCATAAACTCTATGTTAGCACTCTTAAATTGCGCCTGCGCATTTAACACAGATATATATGCCTGTTCGATTTGTTGATTTAAGGTTGTCCTTGTTTGTTCAAGAGTGAGCCTTGCCTGGTCGATTAATATTTTTGACCGCTCTACGTTCGTTTTATTAACGCGATTATCAAAAATTGGAACGGATAGTGTAGCGCCCAGGCGTTGATAAAGATTATTATTTATCTGGTTGAAGTATTTCACATCCTGATTGTCAGAATAGCCAGTTGAAATAGATCCACCGAGGCTTATGGTTGGCTTATACCCCGCCCTGGCCTTTTGCAATTCTGTCTCTGCAATCTGTATTTGCAGTTGATTGTATTTAATCTCAGGCCTGTTTTGGTAGGCCAAACGTTGCGCTTCTAACAACGATGGTATCGCCTGGTTAGCTATCAATGTATCGGGCACCTCAGGTTGAAAATCAGTAGTAGTGGGGAGTTGCAGAATTTGTTTCAGTGTCAACACATTTTGCCGATATTGATTTTGTGCACTCACAAGACTGTATTGATCGCTGGCGGCTTGCCCTTCCAGTTGCAGCAGATCTTTTTTAGAAATGCTTCCGGCATTATACCTGGTCTTACCCTGGTCATATTGAGATTGAGAAGTTGTGGCAAGCTGCCCGATGTACATGATATTTTCCTTCGCGAGTAAAATATTTAGATAAGCTTGCGTGATCTGAAGTGTAATATCATTTTGTGTTACGCTCACATTCAGGTTGGCAGCCTGCAGCTGCAGTCCTTTAGATTTTACATCATTATTTAAATAGCCACCGCGATAAACGGTCCATCCTGAATTAAGAGAATAATTCCCCGCCAGGGTGGATTGCGTCTGAAAACCGCCCACTACCGGGTTTGTATTGCCGCTGTGGGTGATAGATTGTGTTGCCGAACCAGACAAATTAGGATACCTGGCCGCTCTTGCTAACAAAAGATCCTGTTCACTAAGCCTTTCGTCAAGCTTTATAATATTCACCTGGATATTATTTTGTTTCGCGTAAGCAATTGCTGTAGGAAGATCCCATTGCACAGTTGCAGTGATGAAACTCGTATCCTGCGCGTCTATACGAGAGCTGAAGGAATTTACAACTATGATAACCAGTAATAAAAAAATATTCTTCTTCATACTTCAAACGTTTGCTCTGGGAAAGAATGACTGTTTATTTGACGCCAGCGATCCCTTTTATCATGTGCTCGCTTTGTGATATGTTATGAGCGGTCAATGCTAGAGGACATATTCCATGCAAGTATTAAGGATATAAATATTTATTTTGGTTAAAGAATTGTTATCGCATGGCATGATTTTTAGTCTATAATAGGTACAAAGGATCTTTTCGAGAAAGGGGTGCTTCACAACTGAAAAGCTGAGAAATACCCACAACACCTGATCTAGGTAATGCTAGCGCAGGGACCCTTGAAAAGATTTAACGAGAGCTTCTTTTAATTAAGAAGCTCTCATTTTTTGGGGATTGCTGGTCACCGGTTTCTTGTTTTTTTGCAAGGCCAATTGCTTTTTTGCCCTGCGACCAGCAACGAGAAACTAGTAACTTCACTTCTTCTATGAAACGCTCAGGCTCCGCGGATCTTCCTTTGCATTATGGTTATGTTCCCAAGTGGTTGGCTGAAAGAATGGCCAGGTTAGGTCTTGCCATTACGGAATCGATCATAACTGAATATAGCAAGCATGAAATGTTGCGAAGGCTAAGTGATCCATTTTGGTTTCAAAGTTTTGGGGCAGTAATGGGGATGGATTGGCATTCATCAGGAATCACAACATCAGTTTTAGGTGCTCTGAAAAGGGCAATTAATCCACATTCAAAAGATTTGGGCATTTTTATTTGTGGAGGCAAAGGAAAATTTTCTAAGGAAGCTCCAAAAGAATTATTGTCGGTTGCCGATCAAACTGGCTTGGATGGAAATGACCTTGTACGCTGCAGCAAACTCAGTGCAAAGGTTGATAACACTGCTATCCAGGATGGTTTTCAACTCTACACACATAATTTCATTGTAAGTGACACCGGCGAGTGGACAGTTATCCAGCAAGGAATGAGAACGGGCGACAAAACAGCAAGGCGCTATCACTGGCATTCTGAAAATATAAAATCATTTGTGGAAGAACCACATACTGCCATTTGCGGCATCAACCAGGGAGAGATTTTAAATCTTACGGCAAAAGAAGCTTCAGCAACAAGAACCGGGATGATGGTTTTAACGCAAGAAAAGCCAGAGGTAACGCTGCACGAATTTCAGCAGCTTGTTCTTCCTGCGCATCATGATGTACGAAGTGAAAATGTTGACCTCAAAAGATTGGGAACGATCCTTTGGTTGGCGCACGATAATCATCCTGAAAATTTTGAAGAACTGTTGCTTCTACAGGGCGTCGGTCCCCGAACATTACAATCACTTACATTGGTAAGTGAGGTGATCCATGGCACACCTTCAAGGTTCAGGGACCCGGCACGATTTGCATTTGCACACGGAGGAAAAGACGGCCATCCCTTTCCTGTGCCGATAAAAGTATATGACGAGACAATTTCGATCCTGCAAACGGCGGTTTATAAATCTAAACTTGGAGAAACGGAGAAACAGCAAGCCATAAAAGCTCTCACGCAAATCGCGCAGCGGGTCGAAAAAGATTTCATCCCAAAGAACAATTTTGAGGCTCTCATGGAAAAGGAAAGAAATGATTCCTGGAAATATGATGGTCGCACAGTCTTTGGCAGGTCCCGGCCACCTGAGTTATCCAGCCGGGCAAAACCACACAAAAGTTCAAAAGGAGTTCAGCTGAGATTATTCTGATCTTCCTCAAGAAAAATTTCCGCCAACAATTGAATTGATATACCTTAAGGCGCTTTTGTCAATCAATCCCTATTTACAGCCACACCCTAGCCCATCAGATCTTATTTATTAACCAAAACTATACTTGCATGAAAAGGATCCTCTTTACAGCCTCCATCGCCTTGATGGTGATCAGTTGCAACACCAAAACCGAATCAAAAACTGGCGATGAAAACACGGCTAGCGCATCTTCTTCGGATAAAATCGAGTACGCGTATTTGCCCATGAATCATCAGCCTGACAACTGGGTTCGCGGTGACCAAAAAAATGTAGCCCTGGTTCTTAATTCACTTAAGGCATGGGCGGATGGGAATATCGATGAGTGCCTGAAATATTTTGCAGACAGTGTAAACATAGCCTGGGATGGAGTCGATCGAAAAGTCTCGAAGGATACCCTTAAAACTTGGTTTAATCACGACAACGCTACGGTGCAAATTAAAATGGACGATTACGAGACCGTAACATCGAAAGACAAAAAAGACAATTGGGTTTCTCTGTGGTATACTCAAATTATGACCGATAAGAAGGGAAATGCTGATTCTGTATACAACATGGATGACTTAAAGATCGATAACGGAAAAATAGTTGTGCTCGATCAAAAAACGAGGAAATTCCCCAAAGCGAAATAACAATTTTTTTACCCAGAAGATCCGCCGCGTACAGAGGCGGATTTTTTTATTAATTTCCGGGAGTGCATTTACTTACAGTATCCGTCAAATAAAATCCTATTGTGGGCAGTAGTGCTTATCTATCACCCTCAACTTTAATTAAATAATTTTTGGCCCTTCCGAAACGGGCTGCCTGTCGTCCGAATCACTTGCCAGGTCCCGACCTCTGTATGTATTGCCAGAAGCCTGTATCATCTCTCTCTCCTTTCGTGAAGCCTCGTGGCCACTTTCCTTTCGTTTGATCTCATCCGCCGGTATGTTTTGCTTGCGCATTGAGTCGGCCAGTTTTGTTTCAGGCATGAAATTAGAAACCAGCGATTGAATCTTATTTTTCGCCCCGGAAACAACCCTGTCTTTTCCTTTCATCAATGCTCTGTATCCATCTGCAGCTACCTTAGCCGGATCTGCCAGCTCCATTTCCTGGTAATGCGTGGTACTATCTTCTCCTGCTTTGTAGAAGAAATCTGTATCGGTAACCCCCGGCTGTAATGTTGTTATGGTGAAATTTGTATCTTTCAGTTCGTTTGCCAATGCTTCAGTGAAAGAAAGAACAAAAGCTTTGCTTGCAGCATACACTGCGAGTAATGGACTCGGATAATCAGCCACCAATGAAGCAACATTTAAAATTTTGCCCTCCTTCCGAGCTACCATGTCCCTCAAAAAATACTTAGTCAAAGACACAACAGAAATAATGTTCAACTGAATGATATCAATTTCTCTTTCCAGGTCTGTCTCTGTAAAAAATCCATATTCACCCTGTCCTGCATCATTTACCAATGCCGTGATGGGGATGTTGCTTTCCTTCAGCTCATCATATATCTCCTTAGCAGATTCTTTCTTGAAAAGATTTTTCGCCAATGTGTAAACCTGCACATTGTGTTTGTCGATCATCTCCTTCGCAACATGCTGCAGTCTGTCTTCGCTCCGAGCCACCATTACAAGATTATATCCATCCGATGCAAATAATTTGCAAAGTTCATAACCGATACCGCTGGTTGCACCCGTAACAAGTGCATAGCCTTTAGTTTTATTTTTTGTCATAAGGAAACTATTTTGTAATAATAACCAAAAACATAGGGCACGGTTCGAAAGAGTATCTTACCCCAATCAGCATCCTAATACCCAAAACTTTTTGCCGTGTCATGAAAAAAGCACAGGAATTATGCCACTCCAGCGAATGTGAAAAATTGATTTCTTGGGATGACCAGATATTCCCTTTTTTATTAAATCGAAATGCGGCGTACTGGTCATGCGACGAAGAAAAAATAACATCAATCTTATTGTGAAAGTCTTGACGAGGAATATTTATAGTAAGTGAAATTGTTCCAAAGCCCGCAGTAAAAATAACAAGGCAAAGAAGATGTTAAAGTTTTGAAGGCTGCGTGTTTCTCTGAACATGAAAAGACCGCGTAAGTTTTCAATAGAGCTCTGTTTATTTTTTCCCACTAATATAAAAAAAAAGCCCCACTGTAGAAACAGAGGGCCTCTAACGATTGCTTGCCATATGAAAAAAACTTCTGTG
>VBAQ01000223.1 GCA_005883765.1 Bacteroidota bacterium | reverse complement strand
CGCAGTTATTGAAGATACCAATAACACAAGTACTGCCATCCGGGATCTCATACCACAACCTGATATACCTTGAAGATACAATTTTCGGTAGGGGATTGCGAGTTTGATAACATAGAAAGTACAGTCATCGTAAGCCCAACGGGCCAAAGTTCGAATAATGAAAGACCCCCTACGCTTTCAACCACCGCAGTAATACTGAGGTGGTAAGGCTGCGGTGGCACGCGTAGTAGTCCCAAAAGGCCGCAGTTCGAACTTTTTTGTAAAGGATTTATACAACATCAAGCATTTTTGATATTGTCTGGCCAACCCAAAAATTAATATGCCAATTTTTAATCTCGGAGAATGCTGATCTCCTACTTTGCCTTGGCCTGTTCTTAAAGAAGATGTCAATGAGGCATGGAGCCGGAATAAAATCATTCATTCCCAAAAACGCTGTAAGCTCCAATCATTTAACTCGTTCACCAAAAAAATATCTATTGTTAGTTGATTTAAACAATTACTTTACAATTACTGTTCCTGTCATAGAGGGATGAATAGTGCAATGATATAGGAAAGAACCTGCAGTTGAAAACGTTTTAGCGAAACTACTGCCGGTTCCAATATTACCACTATCAAAACTGTTGTCATCAGCTGTAACAGTATGCGTCATGTTATCATTATTCTTCCAGGTGACTGTTGCTCCGACCGTCACAGTAATCGTCGCTGGTGTAAAAGCCATATTAATTATGCTTACCGAATTAGGCGCAGCAGGGGAATTGTTGCCAGTACCGCTGTTACTTTTGGAACAAGAAACAAATATAGTCGAGAACAGTAAGACCAAACTTACTACACTCGCAATTCTATTCTTCATTGTTTTTATTTTAAACTATAAATTAAAATGATCACATATGCTCTTCACTTATAGAGAAACGAAGAGGAACTTCAGAAGGTTGTGTGATCTTAAATAAATATTGAAAGAGGTCTTAAAATGAATGCTTTGATTTGCAAAGCAAACTGCAATCGAATAAACTCACTCGGAAACTTTTATGTGGAAATCTGTCAGCTCCAGAGCTTTCGTTAACTCCTGGTAAAATCTCGTCAAGAAGTGTCAGTCTTTTTTTCGGATGATATTAAACGGTCTTACGCGCAGTATCATCCGTTCAATCAAGATGCGGAAGGCGGCAACTCGTCGGCATTTGTTAATATTTCATACCGCCCATACCATCGTTTGGAAAATACTCTTCTTTTGAAGTAGTTTTAGATGTAAAGTGCATGAGACCTTGAAGAAGCCTGGTTTCATATCCGTTCTTCTTGCCTTCGCCTTCCTATCGAGAGGGCAACCGATCGACTGTACCTTTAAGCCGCCGCAAGTCACCATACATTTTGGTAGAGGCAATGTACGTGACCTGAATAGCGGTGATCTTTCCTATCAACGGGTTTCCACCTCATGTCCTACTGACGGACATTATTCATTTGCTCCTTCTACCAGCGCATGCTTTAGTGACGATTGGCATACCATTTTGGAGGACCATACACCGGGCGATGCCGCAGGGAACATGTTGCTGGTAAATGCTGCGCCATATAAAAGTATATTTCTGAGAACTGCAATTCCTGGATTAAAGAGCAGTACCACATATGAGCTCGGCCTTTGGTTGATGAATCTTTGCAAGCCGACAAAGAAATGTCCGTTTCCATTACTGCCTAATCTCAATATACGATTGGAGACACCGGAAGGGAAGATCGTCGCAAATATCGTCACAGGAGATCTGCCAAGGGTTCAGACGCCACAATGGACACAGCACCGTGCCTATTTTACAACACCTGCTTCAACATCAACATTGATGTTGGTCATGATCGACACTGCCCCGGGTGGCTGCGGGAATGATTTTGCATTAGACGATATCACATTCCGCGAATGTGTGAAACAAACTACTTCAACAACTGCGCCTTTAAAAACAACGCCCGCAACAAAGCCCTCGACCAGGGCGAGACCATCGAATAAGCCGAAACCGGAACCCAAAAAAGTATCTACAGTTGCACGCCCAAAAGAAGTTCAGCCGACGGGCGTAATCAAACCGAAAGCAGATACAACTTCAAAAACAATATCAGTTGCAAAGCAAAGTCAGAAAATATTTCCGCTGCCTCCATTGGTGTTAAAGACCAGGGAAAATGCATTGGCCAGGAAGATTGAGACTGAAGCCGGCGAGATCAAAATTGAACTCTACGACAATGGTGAAATAGATGGCGATACGATTAGCATATATCACAACAATACTTTGATCAAATCGCACATGCGCCTCTCTCAAAAACCGATATCCGTCACTATCGCTGTAAGTCCGTCTCAGCCTCATCATGAAATAATCATGGTTGCTGAGAATTTAGGTTCAATTCCACCGAATACGTCCATCATGATCATCACCACAGCAAGCAGCCGCTATGAAGTTTTTATCTCATCCAGTGAGCAAAAGAACGCGAAAGTTGTTTTTGATTTAAAGAAATAAGAAGACCTGTGAGAGGCGTAGCTTTGAACCGCACCACTTACCGATCAACTTATTTTTTAGCACCTTCCATTTTGCCCCCCATATTACTCTGCATCATCTTCATCATTTCTTCCCTCTGTTTTGCCACATCACGGTTATCCATAAATCCCCAATGTTCTACCGCTTTACCATCCTTATATTTGGTTAATTCGACGCTGCTGAATTCAAAGGGCCCTTTCGGCATACCCATAGCACCATTGCTGTTCCCCGAAAATTTCATCCATGCATAGACATAATCTCCGCTAGCAGCATGATCCACTGTTTCCATTTTCATGCCCGGAAAATTATCATGAACCATTTTTATCAGCGCCTTGAGAGAATCCCGGTTTTTATCCCCACTTTCAGTGTGATCAACAAAATCTGATGCCACCACACTATCAATTTTACTGGCATCGCCAGTTCGGAAAGCTGCGCCGATGGTACTATCTGCTGTAATATTTTTTTCTTGAGTGGGATTGCTTTCTGACATGGAACCCGTCTGCGTGTTACAGGAAAACAGAAAGGCAAACGCTGCACTGAAAGCGATTAATGCAAACTTTTTCATTGGTTTCGTTTTTTAAGAAATAAAAATCTTAAATAATAACAGAGGAATGGGAGAAGAGCTTGCAAACACGCACTAAAGCTATGGATTTTTTTATCAAACGGAAGAGTTTGGAAAAGGATTAGAATTCAATAAAGTTGTGCTGGCATGACTAAGGTTTCTTCGCACACGAACATTTTAAAAAGACGCCAGCCAAACGTTTTATAAGGTCGAACTTCTTAATGGAAGATTTAACCTCGATGCTAAGATGTCATACCGGGCTTGACCCGACGTCTCGCGAATGAAAAACTGTATTATTTAATCTTCTCTCAAATCCGATCAGAAGTTAACAGCCAGGCGAAGACCAATAGTTGAATAATGACCGCCGTATCCCCCTCCACCTCCGCCCCCATATATTCCTCCACTGTTTCCACTACCCGAAGTGACTTCCGATTGTTTCCAACCTGCGTACCTAAGTTCTGCGTCGATTCTTTTGGTGAAGTTAATTCCTAAGCCCGCACCATACCAGAAACTTGTACCTAATTCATTTGTGCCAAAGCCGGCGCCAGCTTGTCCATGCAGGTAAGCTTTTCCCATATATATTTTAAGTCCTCCCATGACGGGCCAATATTTAAAACTAGAATATTTGAAGCTATCAACGGTTTTGCCCGAATAAGCAATGTACCCTGCATTGATTGTAATGCCTACATTTTTGCCAGGCTTGATTTCTCCCTGTAGTGAAGCTCCAAAGCCAAAACCCGAATAATCGTGAAAATGACCCACCGGTATTGATGGTTCAAGTCCTATACTCCAAATAAAAGATTTATCAAGCGTTACATCTCCATTATAACTGTGGTTTTTTGTTTTGGCCGCGTATGTATCGTTTGCGATTACCGAAGAATCCTGCGCATTCGCTGAAATCAAAATAGCTGTAACAGAAATTAAAAATGATACTTTTTTCATAGCATTTAATTTTCATTGTTAAAAGATCATGTATGTATGTGAAGATTTCAACTTAGGGGGAATTTGGGTGACTTCCTTCTTCAAGCGAGCTGGCTGTAAATTAAGGCGAGTAAATAACCGTCTTAAGAGGTGAGGGGATAGAATGACTTGTAAACCTGAAATATAAAACTTGCACCCACTTGAATAATTATAATTACTCTTATTGGAGTTTGGGCTCTTCAAAACAGGCTAATATCAATACGGATGAATAAACTCCAGGGTTGCCTCATTGCTTTTCGTATGAATATGACAAACCGGTTCCTGCAGTTACTACTCTAACGCGAAGAGTTAGAATAAAACGTTTACGAGTTTTATATTCCTGGTAAATATCGGGCGGAGCATCGTCTTCTTTTCGTTGACCTAACGGGCCTGAGTTCGACCTTTCTGATCTTAGCTTTGAGTTTGATATTAGAATGTTGACATGTCGCCGGTGGTGCAGCATCCAAAAACGCTCCAGGTTTGAAATCCCAGCGCGATCGAAACCAAACTCTTTATGAACGTTCTAACAATTTGCTTCCTACCTTTAATAGTTATGAAAAATTTGATCCTGATAATATTCTTATTTGGCGGTTTGGCGGTGCAAGCCCAGGAGAAACAATCCTTAAAAGACCTCCTGTATGGTGGAAAGCTAAAAAAGGACTCAACCGGTGTTATCCGCAGTACGGATGATTTGTCAAAAAAGATTGACACAAGCACCAAAAAAGAAACCCAGCCTGTCAAAACAAGCATACTTCAGCAGGCCAAAAATGCGGTCATCTCAAAAACGGATACCAATGCGAACATGTTGACGACAGGTGTTGATACAGTAACGACTAAAGCCGATAGTGCAGCAATGGTTGCAGTCCCCGCGACTACTATACCTGCAAAAACCAATACTAAACTTTGGAAAGAATATACTGACAGCCTGGTGAAAACTTTAAACGATGAGGTGCTAAAATCAAAGCAAATCAAAAAAAATACTTATTACCTCATGGTGGATTATGAAATTGAGACGGATGGCCAGGTGACATTTACAAATGTAACTTCGACGCCAGAAAATGCATTTCTCCAGGCGCAGGTGAAACAGATAATGGATTCAACTCCACTTCACCTGAATCCAGTTACTGATAGTAGTAATCAACCAAAGAAAGTAAAAAGGAAACAACAGTTTAGTATAACCAAAGAATAAGTCGAGTTCCGCTGATAATTATTTATTGTCTTTCTGATACGCAGTGCTGCATGCTTGTGTTGTTGTCATAAAGATGGAGCGGTTTTTATTGG
>VBAQ01000222.1:5594-11311 GCA_005883765.1 Bacteroidota bacterium | reverse complement strand
AAATCGAGCTGCCACATCCTGCGTTGTCAGAGTTGTTTTGTTTGTTATCATTTTAGTTTATTTTTCTTTCGATTTATTTATTCCTTTACAGGTCTACTGTTGTCCTTTAGCTTTTTTTCTTTCCTGGTCGGCTGCCCCTGACCTGTGTTGATTAATTTCAGCAAGCTCCCTTGTATATATTGGCTCCATGCATTTGAGCAGGCGTCAAAACATTCGTAGCCGGGCACTAAACCCATGTGCGTAAAATGGATCTGCGTTTGGTTATTCTGAATGAGAATTTCAAAAGTAATCTTAGTGTTTGTCCATTCTTGTTTGTCTTTAATAAAATTAAGTTTGCTGTCAGTCACCAACCATACGACTTTTTTGTCCGGAACAAACTCCACTAATTTTTGTTTGGAATAATGCACGTCTCCGAAACGAACTTCAAATTCATCATTCAGTTTTTGCGAACTGCCTTCCACGTTTTCAGTCCACCATTTTGTAACGCTGTTAATATTTTCGAATGCCTCTTGTATTGTAGCATTAACCTTTATGCTTACCGTATAATCTTGTTTTTTCATATTTTTTATTGTTTGCTTTCAGCAGCCGCAAGTTTCTTTTCGTCTGGCGTGCCTGGTTTGCCGGTGCCGTTCGGCTGGCCTTTACCGGTGGTGATTAAACTCAATAAGCTTTGTCGCAGGTAGTGGGTCCAAGCATTTGAACAGATATCGAAACATTCATATTCGGGGACTAAACCGAGTTGAGTGAACTCGAGTTGTGTCTTATTGTCTTTTTCAGTTATCTCGAAAATAATTTTGTTGCCTGTCCATTCACTCTCGTCTTTAGTAAACTTAAAATAGTTGCTCAACACAAGCCATACCACTTTTTTGCCAGGAATAACTTCTATCAATTTCATTTTGCAGCGATGAACATCCTCGTAATGATAAGTAAACACATCATTAAGGTTCTCTGTACTGCCTTCAATTTCTTCCGACCACCATCCACGAACATTAGTGATGGCATCGAATAGTTCTTCCGGGGTTTGGTCTACCAATAGCGTCGTCGTGAAATCTGATGGTTTCATTTTTTTGAAGTTTAATTTGAAAAGTTTACGCGCCTTTGTATTTGTCATGATAACGCACCCAATCCTGTGGATTGTCCGGGTTCTCGTCGCGGCCTTTGGCGGTGAGGTCGAGAAAATTGTAGGTGGTATTCATCAGATCAATCCCGCGTTCGTACGACGAGTAGGTGTGATAAATGTCGCCGTTCTTGTCGCGGTAGAACGCGCTGACCCCTTCTTTTTCATCAATTTTCATTTTATGCTTGCCGTAATTGTAGGGAAGCACTCCGCTCTCGACTTGCTCGGGCGTGAACGAGACGTTGAAATCAAAATTGAAATGCGTGTTGAACGAGGATACCCACTGGAACTGCCAGCCCATGCGCTTCCTGAACGACTCGATTTGCGTTAGCGATGCGCGGGAAACGACGGCGAAAGCCGTGTCACGCTGTCCAATGTGAATGTTTACGCTGTCGAAATGTTCGGCCCAAAACGAGCAATGGGCGCAACCTTCTTTCCACCGTGGTCCAAACATGAAATGATAGACAATAAGCTGACTCTTGCCATTGAACAAATCGCCGAGCGTCACCTTGCCTGTTGGACCCTCGAAAACATATTCGTTTTCGATTTTGACCCAAGGCAGCTTGTGACGTTGACGTTTTAACTTATCGTGCAGTTTCGTGAACTTCTTTTCTTCCGCCAGTAGTTTCTTGCGGGCGACCAACCATTCCTCTTGCGAAACTACTTTGCGGTCTTCGATTCCGCGGACGGTTCTGATTTTCGGCATAATGTTCTCCTTTGTTTTATTATTGATATGCTATGTAGTTCAGATATTAAGTTGCTAAAGAACTAAACTTTGTTAATAAACGACCGTTGGAAAAAACTTCGCACCTTCGCGGGCAAAAGCTTTTGCAATTGCAACTCCGGTCTTTTCCTTAAACAACGGCAATTTCGTTTTCCTGTCTTTTCAACTTTGTTTGTATTTATTTGCGTGAAATTTCTTTACCAGCCACAAAGCTATTGTCTTAAATAGAAACATGCGGGGTGTGAAATAGACATTGTAGTGGGTTGATTTGGACACTGTGACTTTCTATCTTTGCCTAAAGAAATCAATAAGACAGCAGGCATGAAAATTATTACACTTCAAAGTTTGCCCAATAGATATTCTACAGTTGAATGGAGCGTCGCAACGAATTTCAATCAGGGCCGTGCAGCCGGTCAACAAAAGAAATTAATACACAAATTCATCTTGTGAGAACTATAAAATAAAATTCAAATGAAATATCTTACTATAATAGTCCCCGAGGGAGAGAACAATAACCTGAGCAGCATAGTAGGCGCCTACAAGATATTTACTAGAGCCAATGCGCACTGGAAAGAAACCTGCAGAAGAGAATTGTTTCGGATCGAATTAGCAGGGATCTCGAAAAAGGTGGAATTCTATGACGGATTGTTTACTGTGAAGCCGCACACAAACATTGCAGATATAACTAAAACCAACCTCATCATCATTCCTTCATTGAACCATAATTATCATATGGCAGTGAAAGAAAACAAATTGCTGATCGACTGGATCGAAAAACAATATAAAGACGGCGCTGAAATAGCAAGCATATGCACGGGCGCATTCCTGCTTGCATCATCAGGTTTGTTGGATGGAAAAAGTTGTTCTACCCACTGGGCTGCTGCGGATAATTTCAGAAAAATGTTTCCAAAAGTGAATTTGCAGGCTGACAAATTGATCACTGACGAAAATGGAATTTACACCAATGGCGGTGCTTACTCTTTCCTGAACCTGGTGATCTATCTTGTAGAAAAATATTATGACAGGCAAACAGCCATTTTTTGTTCAAAGGTATTTCAGATCGAAATGGACAGGCAAAGTCAGTCGGCATTTACAATATTTACAGGTCAGAAATTGCATGGGGATGAAATGGTTCAAAAAGCACAAGCCTATATTGAAAGTAAACTGCATGAAAAAATATCTGTTGAACATTTGTCCTCCAGGTTCTCCGTTGGCAGACGAAATTTTGACAGAAGGTTTATCAAAGCAACCGGTAATACTCCAGTTGAATATTCGCAAAGAGTAAAAATTGAAGCGGCAAAAAAAGCATTCGAGAATACTCGCAAAACAGTTAATGAGGTAATGTATGAAGTGGGTTATTTGGATGTAAAAGCATTTCGTGAAGTATTCAGAAAAATTACCGGCATGTCGCCATTGGAATACAGAAGTAAATACAATAAGGAAGCAGTGGTTTAATAGTGCCCGCAAGTATTCTCCTGGTTGGGTTTATGCAATTACAAATGGCGCCAGGAATCCGTGCTATTTTTTTATTAGGGGCCCATTATGAAACGCCTGTTCGCGAGATTTATCGTCGAGACTCGTGTACGTTTGTGTTCCACTTCCTGCACGCTCAGACAGCCTGTTTCACCAAACTTTTCAACCGGTGAATGAGCACGTGTTCTAAGCAGTGTCCAGGCCCAACCAACAAGTGTTGCGGCAAAAAACGGATAAGCGAAGAATGGCAGTGGTTTTGCAAGGGCATTCACAGGATGACCTGTAAAAATGAGAATAGAAACAAGAGCGAATGAAGCTGCGGTGATGATGCCTGTGCAACGTACAAATAAAGGGAATATATTTTGAAGACTAAGCACTGCAATAGACAAAGCCCATAAAAAGGTACCCGCACCGAAAGAAACGATATTATCGTCCAGGTCGATTCCGCAACTTGAGAAGACAACACTTTCGCCTATGGCATAGATCAGAAAGCCGGCAGCCACCACATCGCAGCCTTTTCTAAAATAGTACACGGTAAGTAGAGTGCTGGCTAAGATAAGCCCGGCACTACCCATCGCCCAGGCAAGACTGCGAAAAATTGCATATGGAACAATGGAGCCAGACATGCCGAGTATGCAGCCCACTAAGAGTCCTGTCGTTGAAACTATAATGATTGGTTTTTCTTTCATGAGTTTTTTCTTATGCTGCCAAATTACAGTGTCAGTCTAAGGTTGCGCAAGTTTTACAATGTGACTGGTAGCAGGGTAACAGCGAAGCGTGGCAAAAGTGAGCCGGGATGTAAGTGTTTATGTGCCATATCTGTCCCGATCGAGGCGTCGGGATTCATCAGCCCCAATAGCACGATTCGATTGTTGGCCGTAAGTTCATTTTAAATATTTGTTTTTGATAAACTCATACCACTCCTTGCAAAATTGGCCGTCTGTTACATTAAATACTCTTTTCAGGTCGCCATAATTCTTAATGAGGCATATGAGATTATCTCGTCCGTACTTAGACAGGATGTATTCGATGATCGTGTAACCGCAGCTATATATTTTTCCACCTTTTATGCGATTATTAAATTCTGGAATACCCGGATATTGTCCATTGTTCAAATAAGGCAATGTTTTCGGGTCAACGAATTGCTGTGCCTCATATACACTTATGGCTTCCCAAAGCCATGTGGGAAACGTTGAAAATTTTGTGTCAAAACTTTTTGAGTCTATTGGTTGTGTTTCATTGTCCAAAAGTAATTTCAAAGTCACCGTATGAGCAAATTCGTGGACTGCAACTTTTTTACTATCGCTTTCTCCCCATGCCTGCTCAACAAAATGAAGTTTTGAAATACCTTCTATGTTGCCGGAAGCACTCCAGTTTCCGGTAGCCTTTACGTATCTCCACCTTTGGGCATACACATTCGTTTCAATATTATCAGAAGGTTTTGTTTTTAGGTCATCGCCTATTCGAAAATAATTGCTTTCTAAAGCATTTGCAAGTTCATTAATTTTTGCCCTGTCAATACTACGGCTAAAAAGAAAAGTGAAGTGTTGCGTCTTAATTTCCTTTCTACTTTCGGGAATAAAAAATATACTAAGAAATATTAGTATTAAAGTGACAAGTACGATAAGGAATCTTTTTCGATTTTTTCATTTGCAATGGCATGAAAGTCTGCTAAAATGACGCCACATCCAGGCATTTGCATTGTTTGGGAATAGATACCTAGGTAGGTAGCTGGCCTTCTTCATTAGTTGTTTTTAAATCTCTCAAACGACTGCCAGTATTTGTCTTTTTAAATGTCATATTCAATTTCAAAAGCGTTTGAATAATTCTGTAGAATCTTGAAAAATACATTTGACGGTTTACGAAAATCCTTGCAGGCGAAATAAATATCGCGATCTCCCTTTGCGGTTTGCCCGCCAATATTTAAATAGCCGTCACTATCCTTCAGCTCTTGCATTATATCTTCTTCAATATTGTCTAGCAATTTGTAATCTTTTTCATTTGGCATTCCGTTGTTAGTCTTCCAAAGTCTCATGCATCGAACCAAGAAAAACAGAGTAGTCACCTTTTATGAAAACAAGGCACCTTTAAAAAAACTAAGCACGTAGTATTTTTTTAGTCCACCTTATTATAACTGCCTTACTTTTTCTGAAACGTGTAACAAGGAACATCCCAGCTTTACTGTCTGTGCAAAATTTAAATCCTTAACGAGCCACGGAATGCCCTGGCGCCGTAGTAAGATTCCGCACCGTTGTGATACATGAATACATGGTCGTAGCGACGATCACAAAAGAGGGCGCCACCGAGTCTTCTGATCTCAGAAGGTGTTATTATCCAGCTCGACGTTTGCGTATCGAAATTTCCAAGTTGCTGCAACGCCTGGTATTGTTCTTCAGTTAAAAG
>VBAQ01000222.1:0-5351 GCA_005883765.1 Bacteroidota bacterium | reverse complement strand
CTTCTAGCTTTGCCTGTATCGTAGCCCATTCAATACCTTTATGGCGGTTCCTGTTTTTCTCAAAACGTGCTTTCAATACTCTGAGTAGTTCTTCGCGTTGTTTTGGTGACAACTTCGTTTTATTGGTCTTAATGTTGTTCATACTTGTATATTATCTCTGTCGAATACTCTGTCAAGCGTAAAATTGCCTAAATTTATTTCAAAAGCTCGCTGGCAGATACTTTAAGCGCATCGGCCAACTTTCTATTGTCGCAAGGGGATTCATTCTATTCATTTATCAATACTCTGCAATAAAGTGAGCTTAATTCTGCTTACAATTTCCTATTTCTTGTTTGCCATCGATTATGCCTGTGCCAGGTGTACCAAGTTACCATCCGGATCCTCAAGGTTAAACCACTTTACACCGGAGCCTGGACCAAATAGATCATCTTTAACTTCGTTAACTTTGACGCCCTTGCCGCTCAGCTCCTTGTGGGCCGCAGCAACATCTGCAGTTGCAAAGTATAGCGTCATCGTCCCGCGCTTAAAGTTTTCGTGAAAGGTCGTGAGGGTAATAGTAACCCCACCGTCCGGGAGAGTAAGCGACACCCACCAGTGCTCGTCGTCCTGGCGGTAGTCCGTCGTGACCCTCAAACCAAGTTTGTCCACGTAAAATGCTTTTGCTTTCGGCATGTCGCTGAAATCATGCCGAACATCATAAGTTTGTCGATTACTTGCATATAGGGTTCCTTTTTATTGCTATTAATGTTGTTCATACTTTTATATTATCTTTCTTGAATAGCTGTCAAGCGTATAATTTCCTAAACTTATTTTAAAAGCTCAGTAACCGAATCCCATTCTTAATCATTTAATCCTTTTCCTTTGAGAATTTGCTTCATGCATTTTTCAACCCTGGACTCCCTGGTTTTGGATTGTTTGGGCTGAGAAAAATAAAAAATGTACGCTCTTTGCCGTCCCGGCGTCAATGCATCAAAAGCAGTTTTCAAGGCAGGGATCTTATCTAATTTATTTTGAAATTCTTCAGGAATTTTAAAATCTGTAGTCTTTTTCAAAGGCACTTTCAAACCGGCTTTTTCCACTTCAATGGCTTCAAAAATATAGGCTTTCAGGATGGGTTCCATCTTAACTATTTGCCGAACATTAGTGAACCGGATCTGGCGCGCTGCCTGCACATTCTTCGTTTGTTGGATTAAAATACCATTGGCATCATTTAACAAGGCACCTTTAAAAAATAAAAGCGCACAGTATTCTTTGAATCCGTGTATTAAAACGATGTTTCTGTTTTGAAACGCCCGCCCGCCCGCCAGTGCCGGTACGGACGGGGATGACCTGGTCGGACTGGTGTAACAAGGCTGACCCCACTTCAATTCCTCGATCAGGCCACAGTCAAGAATGAGCATTCTCAATTTCTCAAATTCTTCATGCCACTTTTTCGCTTTATTAAAAAAGAAATCAACCTTAGGATTCATTCTGCTCATTTGTATGTTAGTCAAATTTGTTGTCTATGTTGTTGCCAATAAGAATACTTCTCCGGTTGCAGGTAAAAGATTGTCGGTTCTATTCGTAAAATAATATTGTTCCATGTCTTTTGTTGATATTGTTTTTGCTTCTTTAAAACCTGCTTCACGAGCTAAAGCCAATATTTCATTTGGTGCAAAAAAACTCACAAATGGAGTTGCCGCCGCACGGGCGCCTTTCTCTGCTATTTCCTGCATAGGTTTGTCTTCTTCATCAAGAAGTTCCGTTGGTAAGTAAAATGTCATAGCAAGTTTTGAGCCTGATGCAAGTGTCGCAATTTGATTTAGTATAGAAGTAATTGCGTCTTTTGTAAGGTACAAACTAACCCCTGTGCAGGCAACAACGGCAGGTTTGTTGGCGTTAAACCCAGCTTTTAATAACTGTTCCCACCAGGAAGAAGTTTCAAAATTAACAGGCACAAAATGCAAATATTCCGGATCGCCAAAACCAAGTTCAATTAATCGCTGTTGTTTCCAAGTCAATGTGTCGGGTTGGTCAATTTCATATATCTGAAGTTTGGAAGCAATATCTGGTCTGCGTTGAGCAAACGTGTCAAGTCCTGCACCGAGAATAACATACTGACTGATTCCATGTTTGCTTTGTTCAATAATTAAATCCTCAATAAAACGGGCACGAGCTACAATCGATGCCCGAAGGCGTTTTGTAAATTTCATATCAGGACGCTGCTGCCAATCATCAGGCGGATCTATCAATTTCAAGCCAATTTTATCTTCCAGTACATAAGGCTTTGCGTCCATTTGCATGTGCAAAGCTCTCCATAAAGCTGTTCTTACTGCTGTATTATCTGGTTCTTTTATTTTTTTGTTTTGTTCCATCTTAGGATTCATCCTCTTCACTTATTTGGCAGGGATTTTTCTATCAGCGGGTCTGAAATACCATGATACAACAGTCAGAATTAGAAGCAACACCGAAGGAAATAGTTCCTTCATGGGATCAGCCACTGCGATATGCGAAAATATCGCTCCGGACATGACAAAGAAAAAGCCTGCATAAGCCCATTCCTTCAGTAAAGGAAATTTAGGAATAAGCAATGCTACAACTCCCAAAATTTTCCAAATGCCCAGTATTGTTAGAAAATAGACAGGATAGCCCAGATGCGTAATACCATATACCCCGGGCGGCGCCAACGCTCCTTCCGCTTTCATTTTGAATAACTGTAATGTTCCGGTTGATAGCATTCCTGATGCAAGCCAGATTGTAGAAATCCAATAGATAATTTTACCTGCCTTGCCGGTCTCCGGCGTCCAAAGCCTTTGGCGACGGAACGCAGGCAGGTTTCTCTTTGCCATGGTGTGTTATTTTGATTTGCTTACTATTTCTTGTATTCGGTTATGTGCCATATTTATGCCCTTAGCAAAGGGTAACTGCAGCACCTGGTTTCTTTGTGCAACCGATTCGTATATTACGTGCATATTGAGTTTGCTGGTGTCGTCGGTGAGTTTTTCAAATTCATAGACCTCAAGCTGAACGCCAAAAGGCGTATTCTCCATTTCAAATGTCCGTGTGATTTTCCGGTTCGGGTTAAACTCATGGATTACCCCATTGAACCCGTATTTGTTTCCCTGCGCATCAGTAGTTTCAAATTGATAACTGCCGTGCTTTTTACTTTCAAGTTTCAGCACTTTCGTTGTCGAATGTGGGTTGGACATCCACTGCTCAACAATTTCGGGTTCTACATACGCTTTAAAAAGTAATTCCAAAGGCAAATCAAATTCCCTTGTTATCATTAATTCCTGTTTGCCATCTTCAGCATTGATTTTTGTTTTCTGTTCCATATTATTCTATTTTTTTGATTTGTATTTTTTCATTACGGTCTCTAATTTATTAAACCGGTCATCCCACATTTTGCGGAATGGTTCAATAAAGTCTGCTATTTCTTTCATCTTTTTGGGATTTAAGTGATAATAAATTTCTCTGCCGTTTTGCTCTTGTTTAAGCAATTCGCACTCGGTGAGTATTTGAAGGTGTTTTGAAACTGTCGGTCTCGCCGTGTCAAAGTTTGAGGCTATTGCACCTGCTGTCATGGATTGCGAAGCAACCAACAGAAGTATAGCCCTTCTTGTCGGGTCTGCTATGGCTTGGAAAACGTCTCGTCTTAAGTTCATTGTGTAGCTATTTGACTACAAATATATGTGTAGCTATTTAACTACGCAAATTTTTCTGCATTTTTTCTCACGGATGTTTTTAGGTGTCGTTAGTTGCAAGTCTGAATGATAGTTAGCCGTTATCTTTCTAAAAGTCACCGAAGGACTGTCCCACGAAAAGCTGTCGGAATCAGGTTGTGTCTGCAGGCAAATTCACATTGTTTTAGTGTAAACTTATTACTCGGGATATTCCGCCGGCAGGCAGGTTCTTCAGTACCGATAGCATAAATGCTTTTATTGTGTGCCCGTTTTGCTAATTGGTCACTTGACTTAGAATGAACTTTGCTCTGTTTTCGATTGTGTCTTTTGGTAAAACGACAACATCATAGTCATGGTCTCGGTACCATTCCTCAAGCCTCGTATAAACTACGATTGATTCTTCAAACGATTGGTTTCTTTCTGTGTCACTATGATAGATTTCCTTCCAAGGCGGGGTGATAAATACTTTGTTGTTATATCTATTTTTTAGATGTGTGTCCTTGATTTTATTGTAACCGACCGTGTCACAGCTGAATAATTGCCATGCACTGTCCATGAAGGATCGATCAAAAAATAGTAAGGATGATAGATCTGAATTTGAAATAAAGTTTGTCCAATCTTTATCAAAGATTTGTTGGGCAAAAGTCCGAGGGCCGGGTCTTGCGGTAAGACCGTTTGAAAGTCGCTCTTTAATTATCTGTCGTGCTGTTTCCGGAATGAAGTTGTATCCCTTTGACGCCAAACTTTCCAGTAAACTGGTTTTACCGCCACCCGGCCCGCCAGTGATTACATAGAAATTGTGCTTTGTCATTTAGAGATGATTGAACAGTTTGAGGCCGCAAATGTTCCCCGCCGAACGGTACGTTCGGGCGGGTGTCGCCGGCATTCCTGTCTGAGGCAGGCAAGTTGGCAATGGTATGTTAGCGGTTGTTGTTCTTTGTTGCGACCAATGCTTTAGCTGTTTGTCGCTTCAAATACCAATAGGTAATAAGTGGTAATGTTAGAATTTGATATAAAAAGAATACCACTGATAAAAATCCGCTTAATTTTTGTCCATTACTGCTAATTAAAAATTGTTGTCCCAATGGCCCTTGAGAAAAAATCACAATTGTCACAAGATTCCAACCTAAATGAAGTCCAATTGGCAAATACAAAGATTTTGTCAAGGCGAAAGCATAGGCAAATATTAGGCCTCCTGTTCCCGTAATGATGAAAACATAAATCATTCGTACTGGGTCATCAAAGACGTTATAGGAGAACCAATGATAAACACCAAACAAAACAGCGGATAAAATGCAGGCAATTTTTACTCCCAGTTTTTGAATACCAATATAAAGCAAAGCTCCTCTAAACAGTAACTCCTCAAAAAAAACTGATTTCAATGTCCACCAACTACTGTTGAGAAACATCTTTTCTGTGAAATTGGCGTTGATGCTCAAATTGGTCTTTGTAATTGTTGCAATTGATAGGAAATAGACTGCACAACAAATCGCAGATATTAAAAAACCAAACAAAAGATTACGAAACCTGCTTTTTGTAAAACTAAGCCCCAAGGCGGATAAATTCCTTTTGTCAAATAGCCAGAGCAACAACCAGGAAACAGAAAATGCAATGAGTATTCCAATCATGTTCGAAGGTTAGAGTGTCGAGGTTACAATAACCGCTAACGTAACGCATTTGCCATGGCAT
>VBAQ01000188.1 GCA_005883765.1 Bacteroidota bacterium | reverse complement strand
ACCTGGGAGCAGAAGGCAGGCAGGCCATTGAGACCTTACGCAACGTTTATAAAAAAATGAATTCCTCAAATGAATCGCCGAACAAATCATTGTTCCTGTAGCTAGCCCAGCTGGAATATTTTACCAGTTATGCTGTTTGTGTAAGATTTATTTCGGAATTGTTTTACCCACCTGATCCCCTGGATGGCATTTGTCAAAAACAATTCGTCGGCATTTTCCAAATCGCTTATTTCGCAATTTTCTTCCCGAAGTCTGAGGCTGGTAGTCTGCAATCTTCCCATCAAGTACTTTCTCTTCACGCCCGCAATACAACCTTCACTTAATGGTGGAGTAAAAATTATTTCATCTTTTATCCAAAACAAATTGGCGATCGTGGCATCACAAATTCTCCCGTCCGTGTTTAACAACAGGCAATCGTTCAATTTATTTTCTTTTGCAAAACGTGCAGCCATCACATAGATGAGGTGACTTGCAGATTTTAAATTCGCAAAAACATCACAGCTTTTTCTCGCATCGGGGAAAATATCCAGGACCAGTCCATGCTCGTTTAATTTCCTGGCTGATTCCTGCAGGGGCCAACATTCAATCAAATACTGGAATTTTTCGTCACCATCGTATAATCCCCCACTGCCGCGTGATACCGACAGCCGTACCCTGGCAAGATCTTCAGACCGGTTTCTTTTACAGAGATCAATGGTTTCTTTTTCCAGGTTTTGCTGGGAGAATTGTCCAGGAACATGAAATTTCAAAATGGAGAGACCATGATATAATCGCTGAAAGTGCATATCTGCAAGTGAAATTTTTCCCTTCGACACTTTCATCGTTTCAAATAAGCCGTCGCCATAACGGTAAGAATGATTATCTGCCCGTAAACACATATTTGCTGCCGTCATCATCTTTCCATTTAGATTAATAAATTCCATTAGCTAAATGTAAAACAAATGCCATCCCCAAATTTCGAGGATGGCATTCCCTTGAGCTAGATTTATTTTTAATGTGGTTGCTCTACGATCCCGGCTTTTACCGCAAACATCACTAAACCCGCCATTGATTTGGTACCCGTTTTTGTTTTTAATTTGTCACGAATGGCTTCTACAGTTCGTGGACTCAGGTCAACAATATCAGCGATCTCCTTCGTACTTTTCTCTTCGCACATCAGTTTTAAAATAATTATTTCTTTTTCGGTTAGTTGTACGTCATGAGCGGCATTCGAATCAACGGTTCTTTTTGTCCGCAGGCCACTGAGCAACGCTTTATTGGTAAGATCATTGAAAAAGAACTCTTGTTGGTAGCAGGTTTTTATGGCCTGGTATATCGTTTCCGAATCCGATTCTTTGGTGAGATATGAGTTGGCGCCGATTTCCATCATGCGGCTGATCATGGAATGATCATTATGCATGGAAAGCATGATCACCTTGATATTTGGATAAAGCCTCTTAATCTCAGGCAATGTCGTCAAACCATCCATGATTGGCATCTGGATGTCGAGCAAAATTACATCGGGCTGAATGTGTTTGAGGAGGTTGAGCAGCTGCATACCGTTTTCCGCTTCGGCTACCATTTGTATGTCTTTTCGGGCGGAGAGTGAAGTTTTTACGCCGGCACGGAAAAGAGCATGATCATCGGCAATAGCTACTTTAATTACTGTGTTCGGGTCGAGATTTTTCATGGGATATTAATTGAATCAAAAACGAATAAATAGCTTTTTTTATTGTTGCTTTTGCGTTGCAAGTTGGAAAAATCCTGTTGATTACGCTATAGTAGAACTACGTGATTTGCATTCTGTGGAAAGTACTAAGCACATGTCGGGAACGAAAACATACTAAGAAAAAAAAGAATCTTTACGAACTGAACAGTAAAAACCATAGCAGGAAAATCGGTCATTAATGCTCTTGTCCACATTTGTGTGTGGATATATTTTTGTCTCAGAAAGTTGATTGACACGGAGAACTCGTCTCATTCCCTACCGTCCAATGTCCTAGATACCGTCCAGAAAGTTTTTTAAACCCAATCCTTTGAAAAACTGGCGACAGACCCACAGTCAACTTTCTCTTTTTCTTTTTCAGGCCCCCGTTTCTTAAAATCCAATAGTATAAAAGATCACCACCTCACAACATTTGAATCTGTCCCCATGAAGACTGATTTGATTTTTTCGTTTGCGACCTCGTACTACTACTAAACTTCCCTGATTTTGCCCTGATTGTTCGTTGCCCTGAGCGTGCAGAAGAGCTTGCTCTGAGCTCGTCGAAGACCTTAACCATTACGATTCCATTGGACGATAGTGAAAACCACTAACCCATTTCATTTATCCCTGCCCGGGGTCGTCTACCGAGACTAGTGAGAGCGAGACCCCGGGATTTTTCATTAAATCTTGCTCTGAGCTTGCCCTGAGCCTGTCGAAGGGCCTTCCATGCTGGCTCCCAAGCCTTGGCCTTCGGTCGTGGAGCGGCATTTGGATTTTGATAGCTGAGATCATCTGGCTTAGGATTTCAACTACACTGCAATAGCATCCGCACATAATTCCAAGCGTGGTACCAATGTGATAACTTCTTTGAAGTTCTCACTATTTCATTGCAGCCGCCACTTGCGACAAAATGGTTTGCATTGATTGCACTGAGTGGTGATCAATGATCTGGCCCTTCTCACTGAATGTAAAGAGATCAACATCCTTCATTTTGAATTGCTTGCCGGTTGGCTTCATGCCCATCATTTGCCCTTTGAACGTACCGGACCAGTCGCCAAACACAGCCACATGGTTACCTTCTGCGATGGCCATGAGATTTTCGCCTTTTATGTCCGGGAATGCAGCAAAATAACTTTGCATAAATGCTTTACATGAATCTATTCCTTTTGCCGGCGGCGTACTCCCGTCGCCATAGTCAACGATATCGGGGGCAGCATCCTTGAAGGCCAAACTTGCATCATGCTTGTTGAAAGCTTCCAGGAGAGCCAGGGCCTTCGCCTTGTTTTCCGAAGTCATGTCTGTTTTTGAAGCAGTAGTCGCTGTGGAAGTTGAGTCAGTACTTGAACCGGATGTTGATTGGTTATTACAGCCGATTGCTATAAATGCAATCACTGCAATCATGAGAATTGACTTGGTCATAATTTAAAGTTTTGGGTAAAAAAGATGTGAGTGAATTTATTAAGGTACAGAAAAATTAGTCGCCGGCAATGACTCAAGCAAGGAGTGACCAGGACATTTCTTATACTTGCTGCTTCAAAAAAAAGTATTAGCGCTGACGCTAATACTTAAACCCGCTACTGGGTTTTACTTGAGCCACCCTCTGGTATCAACTCTATTTTGGAAAAGGAACCTTAACCAGGTTTTTCTTTGCGTTTGCGAATAAGGTTGTGGTTAACGGCCTTTGACTACCAATGCAAATGTGCATATCCGGCAAGCACATACCATGAGAAAAAGACCAATAAAAGGAAGTTTTTTTCTGATCTTAATACCCAATCTCTTCCATCCGAGAGCTTCCTGCGATGGTTAACAAATTTTTCTTAACAGAATTTTTGTCCCCTCACGTTAAACAATTCCTGAATTGACATCATCTTATTAGAAAAGACCGCATCATGAAAAAAATAAATTTCATTTTTGTTCTTATCTTTCTGATCAACGCAAATCTTAGGGCTCAGACAAAGGACTCTGGTAGTTTAAAAAAAGTAATTGAAAGCGGAACCAAGGGTGACATCTTTCTCGGAAAAGAAAATAAAAAGAAACAATTGAATGCCGCTCCGCACATATTAAATCAAGAGGATTCATCTCACAAGGCACCTTATATTGCGCCCAAAAAGAAAAAGGCTAAAAATAAAAATAGCAAGACCAATAAATAATCCCATAAAAAAATAAGGGCAGAAAATTCTGTCCTTATTCATTACAGATAATTACACTTATTTCCTTTCGATAAACATCCCGGAAAATTTGTTTTCATTTAATGCGCGATTAGCGCTCTTTGTCTGCTTCATCGCGAGCATTTGCAAGTTCAGCGACGCTGCCGAAAATCTTCCAAAACTACCCGTCGAGATATATTCCAACGCTGCAGCCAGGCTGGGCTCAGTAATATCACCCCAATTTTTATTAACTCCGTCTGCGACTAACTTATCAGGAGCAAATCCAGTATAATAATCTGCGCTGCCCGCACTATTCACCGTTTTGAATGATATGGGGTAAATATCATAATTATAGATCGGGATCGGAAAAAATCCAACGGGTTTACCATAGGTTGTATCGCCGATCAATTTTACATCCATATATGGCCTAAGATTATTGATCAGTAATTCGCTGGCAGATGCGGTATTCCCGGTAACAATGAAAAATACACGCGGCAGGTTTAGACTACCAGCTTTTTGAAATTTCACCGTGTTAGCAGAGGAGCTAAAAATATTTCCATATCCCAGCTTTGCCCGTATGAGCTGGTGCTGGTTATTTTGCAAGGTTTGGTTGAAAATGTACTGATACATGATCTGATTGTTGGACGCTGAGGGAGCAATGAAGTTAGACAGCGTGTCTTCGGTGTCGACTGATCCGCCGGGATTATACCGAAGATCAACTACCAGGTCATTAATTCCTTGTCCCTGAAGGTAACTAAATGCCTGCGCCAGCTCGTCTCGTGATGGCTGACCAAAGAACTGGTTAAACACGAGATAACCGACCTTCTTGGTGCCAGCATCAATCACTGTTTTGTATAAAACTGAATTAGCTGTAAAACTTGTTTTGCTCAAATTGGCCGTGGCCGTAGTTCCATCAGGTTTTTTGAATTCGAAGCTCGCACTTGTCGTCGTGCCAAAAAAAACATTGTTCAATATGTCTACACTGGGCTGGTCATAACCAATGGCTGTACCGTTGATCTTAGAAATATACCAGCCTCGTTGTACCCCAGCCTGCCCGGCCGTGGACTGGTTGTAAGCATAGGTAACAAACCAGAAAATGGAGTCAAGTGGTTCGGCTTTATCGATCGACGCGGCTTTAATAAA
>VBAQ01000187.1 GCA_005883765.1 Bacteroidota bacterium | reverse complement strand
CAATGATCTTCTTTACATAAACAATCATGATGGAACATTTACAAACAAAGCTGGTTCTTATTTCAAACATACATCTGCGAATGGGATGGGCCAGGATGTGATCGATATTAACAATGATGGCTTGTCCGACGTCGTTGAACTGGACATGAATCCGGAAGATAATTATCGAAAAAAGACGATGTTGGGTACTGCTAATTATCATACTTATCAGAACAGCGACTACTTCGGCTATCAATATCAGTATGTAAGGAACACGCTGCAGTTAAACCAGGGCCCAAGGATAAATCAAAATGATTCCGTGGGCGATCCAATATTCAGTGACGTAAGTTTTTTTTCGGGCGTTGCGGAGACAGACTGGAGTTGGACGCCTGTTGTGACTGATTTTGACAATGATGGTTTCAGAGACATTGTCGTAACCAATGGCTTTCCAAGAGACATAACGGATCATGACTTTATTGCTTTCCGAAGAGAGTCTTCTACGATAGCAAGTGAAGATTATGTTCTGAGCCAAATACCAAAAGTCAAAATTCATAACTACGCCTTTCACAACAACGGCAATCTTACATTCGATAATGCAACTGATCAATGGGGGCTCGAAACACCCTCGTTTTCGAATGGCGCTGTCTATGTGGACCTGGATAATGATGGCGATATGGACATGGTCGTAAACAATATCAACGACGAAGCTTTTGTGTATGAAAACACAACAAATTCAAAAAATAATATCTCGGCAAATTATCTGAAGATAAAGTTTAAAGGGGATCAAAATAATCTAAATGGCTTGGGCGCGTGGGCGGAGATCTATTATGATAGAAATAAAAAACAGGCTTACGAAAATTCTCCTTACCGCGGCTATCTCTCCAGCATAGACGCAACGGCATTTTTTGGGTTAGGAAAAGTTCCTGCGATCGACTCCGTAATTATCAGGTGGCCCGGGAATAAAAAGCAGGTGTTAAAAATTGTAAAGGCAAACCAGGTACTCACAGTGGATATAAAAAATGCAAATATTGAAGACTCATGGAACAATGAGGCGTTTGCAAATAATGTTTTGTTTACTGACATTTCCAACTCAGCTGGCATTGACTATTCCCACAAGGAAAAAGATTATATTGATTTTGACAGAGAGAGGTTGCTACCCCACAAATTATCACAATATGGTCCCGCTTTAGTTGCCGGAGACGTTGACGGCAACGGCCTTGATGATATCTATATCGGGGGCTCAACGAATTTCCCGGGCAAATTTTTTCTGCAACAAAAAGATGGCAGGTTCACAATGAAAGATCTGCCTGGGATAGCAAATAACAATGCGGAAAAATCCGAAGATATGGGGCTGCTGTTGTTCGACGCGGACAATGATGGCGATCTCGATCTTTATTGTGGAAGTGGTAGCGATGAATTTCCCGCCAACAGCAAATCTTACCAGGACAAACTTTTTATAAATGATGGAAAAGGGAATTTCGCGGTCGATTCCCTGGCATTACCGCCAAATTTTACCAGCAAGAGTTGTGTGAAAGCAGTTGACTTCGACAATGACGGCGATCTTGATCTATTTATTGGCGGCAGGTGTTTGCCGGGCAAATATCCCATGCCTGTTAGTTCCTTCATCTATCGCAACGACTCAAAAAATGGAAAGGTAAAATTCACTGACGTCACCGCTGCCGTTGCTCCCGGCCTAAAGAATATTGGGATGATCTGCGACGCAATATGGACAGATTTTGATAATGACGGATGGACTGACCTGATAGTGGTTGGAGAATGGATGCCAATTACATTTTTTAAGAACAACCATGGCAAATTTGAAAATGTGACACCACAAACTGGCGTCAGTACCCAGATAGGTTGGTGGAACACAATTGCCGCGGGGGATTTTGACAACGATGGCGATATTGATTACATCGTTGGCAACCTGGGACAGAATTCTTTTTTACGGGCAACTGATAAATACCCGGTGAGTGTATATGCAAAAGATTTTGACAACAATGGAAGTGTTGACCCGATAGTAACGGTTTTCTTAAAAGATAAGGAAGGCGTGCGAAAGGAATACACAGCCATGAACAGGGATGATATTGTGAGTCAACTGCCGGGCGTGAGGAGAAAATTCCTTACTTATAAAGAATTTGCGAGTGCAGATATACATCAAATTTTTCCTGAAGATCAAATGAAGGGAGCATTGGTTATGCATGCCAATGATTTTAGGAGTTGCTATTTAAAAAATAATGGCAATGGAAAATTTGAGCTGCATCCATTACCCGACGCTGCACAGATCTCAACTTTGAATGGAATGGTCGTAGATGATTTCAACAGTGATGGAAACCTGGATGTCGCAATTAACGGAAATGATTATGGCAACGAAGTCTTCAATGGCAGGTATGATGCGATGAATGGCCTGGTGTTATTAGGCGACGGAAATGGAAACTTCGTACCTCAAACCATATTGCAGTCAGGATTTTTCGTTCCCGGTGACGCTAAAGCCTTAATAAAACTGAGAGGCCCTGGTAACTCTTATCTTTTGGCAGCATCGCAAAACAGGGGGACATTAAAAATATTCCGTAATAAAAGCGAAGGCTACAAATTAATTCCTTTGCAACAGACAGACAAGACAGTTTTGATCACACTTGCAAACGGAAAAAAAAGAAATGAAGAACTGTATTTCGGAAATTCTTTTTTATCCCAATCGGGCCGTTTCCTTTGTGTTGATAAAAATGTACGTTCTATAGAGGTAAAAGATTCAAATGGGAGATCTCGACGTATAAATTAGCAATGAAGCCCGCTATTTTTAAAATGATCAGCATAAAAAGCCTCGCCCTTTTCTTCTTTATTGCATTTTTATTTTTTGGCCTGGTATCCTCTTGTAAGAATTATCATCGAAATAGTACACATAAAGATGTTTCCTTGTCAGGTATAAAAAAAGGCGAGGGCCTCGCGATCAAGTACTGCGAGTCTTGTCACTTACTGCCTGATCCATCCCTACTGGATACAAGAAGTTGGGAAAACGGTGTGCTTCCAAACATGGGGCCGAGGCTTGGTATTTTTCATTATGGCATGCAAGCCTACCCCTCGTACAGATACGACAGGGAAGTTGATTCGAATTTTTATCCCTCGCGTCCGCTATTAAGCCTGGAGGAATGGCAAGACATCATTGACTATTATGTTGCCACTTCACCGGACAGTTTGCCCAGGCAGGATCGAAAAGATCAAATTCAATTGGGGCTGCCTTATTTTACCGTTGAGCAGCCACGCCTTGCTTACACAAATCCGACTACCTCCTTTGTAAAAATAAATGCCTCAGATTCTTCACACCCTTTGATCATAAGTGATGCGTCCAGGCGAAATATTTATTTTATTGACAAGGATCTGCAGATCAAAGATTCTGTCCGCAGCAGCGGCCCGATCGTTGATATTGATTTTACTCAAAACGGAATGCTTGCTTGCAATATCGGTGTTTTGAATCCCAATAATGGGAAGTTTGGGAAGGGTCAGTTTATAAACATTGGCGCGAATGGAAAATTGCAGGAGGACACAACGCCTTTGTTCGATCACTTAAGAAGACCTGTTCAAATTCTCTCTGCGGATCTAAACAAAGATGGTAGAACCGATTACGTGGTTTGTGAGTTTGGCAATTTGGTTGGGGCGCTGTCATGGATGGAGAACCTGGGAAACAATAAATATGAACGGCATGTGTTGAGAGCAGCGCCTGGAGCTATTAAGGCTTATATCAATGATTATAACCACGACGGTCAGCCCGATCTTTGGGTTTTGTTTGCCCAGGGCGAAGAGGGTATTTTTCTATTTACGAATAAGGGACATGGGAATTTTGAGTCGAAACAAGTATTGCGTTTTCCTTCTGTCTATGGCTCGTCTTATTTTGAGCTTGACGATTTCAATAAAGATGGTCACCCGGATATTGTTTATACCTGCGGAGACAATGCTGATTATTCACCTGTCTTAAAGCCCTATCACGGGGTGTATATTTTTTTAAATGATGGTTCCAATCATTTCGACCAGAAATATTTTTTTCCTATAGATGGCTGCTATAAGGCCATAGCCAGGGATTATGACGGAGACGGCGACCTCGATATTGCGACCATTTCTTTTTTTGCAGATTATGAGCGTCAACCCGAGGAGAGTTTTGTTTACCTGGAAAATGAGGGTGGCTTTAATTATCGTCCCTACAGTTTTCCTGGAGCAAAATCCGGAAGATGGCTTACAATGGATGCAGGGGATATCGATGGCGATGGCAAAATAGACCTGGTGTTGGGAAATTTTTCACTTGGATCCGATGCGACTAAACCAAATAGGAATTGGGGCCAGGGTCCGCCCTTCTTGTTTCTAAAAAATAAGAGCAAATAGTCTAACCAGTTTGAAAAAATTATGAGCAAAATAATATCACTCTTTTTCTCTATTCCGTTATTTTTCCTATCGGTAGCCTTGCCTCAATTATCCGCAGCGCAATCACCATCTCTTCCTCCTTTTGAGATGGCTCTTTCAACAGGCAAGGTTTTTAAGGTTTCAAGAGATTTGCCCAAGGGAAAACCCGTGATCGTGATCTACTTTGACCCGGATTGTGACCACTGCCAAAAGTTAATGGCACAATTGTTCAAAAAGATAAACAATTTCAAAAACGCGGAGATCGTAATGATAACTTTTAAACTTATCCCCGAGCTGTCGGCGTTTGAAAAAAAATATGGTACGCGCAAGTATCCAAACATAAGAGTCGGTTCAGAAGGAAATTATTTTTATCTAAGGGATTATTACAAGTTGGTAAAAATGCCCTTCACTGCTCTCTATGATAAAAAGCAAAATCTGGTTTATTCCTATCGGGACGAAACCTCGGTCGCTGATTTGATAAAACGTCTTAGGGAACTTTAGCGGATTGAGAGGTAGTACAAATTTGTTGTTTATTTTTATGTTCTTTTTCTGAGGTCGACCGAATACATGTCCCTTTTAACTGAATTTATGTGATTCCAAAACGATTGCTTTACATACTGCTTCTTTTCGCCATTTCCAAAAACGTAACGGCCCAGGTTGTTGATGACACTACATTACATGAAGCCGCCGCAAAGGTAATTGAAGTCTATTATCAATCTTTGGGTGAAGAATCTCCTCTTTATAACGGAAGCGAATACCTCGAATATGCTTTTACTATCCAGGGAGGACATCCTTTTTTTGAAGCCAATGGCTATAATAATGGTAGCATTTATTTTGATGGGATGATATTTCACGACGTGCCGTTGCTTTATGATATAGTAAAAGACCAGGTTGTTACTCCTGATTTTCGAAAAATTCATAAAATAAATCTGCCCGCTGATAAGATACAGCAATTCACACTATCCGGCCATACTTTCATTCGTCTAGTGCAGACGCCGTCCAGTCAACTCAGAACGGGATTTTATGATCGATTGTATGAGGGAAAAATTGGGCTGTTTGCTAAGAGAGAAAAAAGGATCATAGA
>VBAQ01000186.1 GCA_005883765.1 Bacteroidota bacterium | reverse complement strand
GCCGATGCTGTGCAGCGTGGTTCAGTAATGGATATGCCTGTGTATCCCGGTGATCCGCTGACCCCGAATGTTGGGGCCACCAAAGATGCCAAACGTTTGGATAGAAAGGATGCGATCACAATCATGAAAATTCCTGTGTTGCCAATTTCTTATGAGGATGCATTGCCTTTGCTGCAATCACTGCAGGGACAGGTTGTGCCTGCCGCCTGGCGCGGTGCCTTACCCATCACATATCATGTAGGACCGAGTGTTTCGAAGGTGCATTTGAAACTGGAATTTAACTGGGATCAAAAACAATTGTATGATGTGATCGCAAAAATGCCGGGCAGTGAATTGCCTGATGAGTGGGTGGTTCGTGGCAATCATCATGATGGCTGGGTGAATGGTGCTGCTGATCCATTGAGTGGATTGGTGGCCGAGCTGAGTGAGGCAAAAGCCATCGGTGCATTGGTGAAAAAAGGTTTTCGCCCCAGGCGCACACTAGTGTACTGTGCATGGGATGGTGAAGAGCCTGCATTGCTCGGATCGACTGAGTGGGCAGAAGATCACCAGCAAGAGCTTAAGCAGAAAGCAGTGGCCTATATTAATTCAGATGCGAATGGCCGTGGTTTTGTCGGCGCATCGGGATCGCATACGCTGGAAACATTTTTTAACGAGATAGCCGATAATGTTATTGATCCGGAGACAGGTGAAACGATCAAAGAACGCCGCTATGCAAGAACAGTTGTGCAGGCCGAGCCTTCAGCAAGGGAAAAACTTTTGGGCAATAAATATATCAAGCTGGGTGCATTGGGTTCAGGCTCGGATTATTCTCCCTTTCTTCAGCATTTGGGAATTGCTTCAATGAATCTTGGTTTTGGTGGTGAAGATCCCGGCGGCGAATATCATTCAATTTTTGATTCGTATGATATGTTCCGACGCTTCAAGGATTCAGGATTTGTGTATGGAGTGGTGTTGTCAAAAACAGCAGGTCGCGTGACGATGCGTTTAGCGGATGCCGATGTACTGCCTTTCGATTTTAATACTTTGTACAAAACGATCAGTGATTATGTGACCGAAGTAAAAACTCTGTTGGACAATGAAAGAACAGAGACAGATGCTGAAAATAAAATGATCAAAGAAAAATTATTTGACCTGTCAAAAGATCCAAAGAAAGTTTCCATTGCACCAAAGCCAAAGGAGAATGTGCCTTATTTAAATTTTAGTTCGTTAGATAATTCAGTAGTCGCATTAAAAGAGAAGGCTGAAGAGTTTCAGAAAATATATAATAGTGGATTGAAGATGTCCGTCGCTGAACAAAACCAGTTGAATGATATCTTATATAAGGCTGAGAGAAGTCTCATCGATCCGAATGGATTGCCACGTCGTCCCTGGTACAAGCATGAGATCTATGCGCCGGGATATTATACGGGTTATGGAGTAAAAACCTTGCCGGGTATTCGCGAAGCGATCGAGCAAAGAAATTGGAAGGAAGCGCAGGAAAATGAGGAGATCGTTGCGAAAGCAATTCAAACTTATAATGCCCAGGTGGAGAAGGCGATTGAGGTTGTGAAGAAGAAAGCGTTTTGAGGCCTCACCCCATCGTCATTACTTGTTAGAAGACTCTGCGGCCCCTCTCCGCGAGAAGAGGGGTTGGAAAAACTCCGATATTCGGAGGGATAATAAGGGTGAGGCCATAAATTTGATTTGTGAATCTTCCTGAAAAATTATTGCAGTCGTTAGAAGCAATTAAGGGCTTCGATAGAGAAGCTTTTGAGAAAGTGCATGCAAGTGGAGAGCAGGTTACTTCGATCAGAATAAATCCTCAGAAATTGTCAGAGGCTTCGCAAGTCCCCTCCACCGGAGGGCATTTAGGGGAGGCCGTTCCCTGGACAGAGTACGGTTATTATCTCAACCAACGTCCCTCCTTCACTTTTGATCCGCTTTTTCATGCTGGATGTTATTATGTGCAGGAAGCAAGCAGCATGTTTTTAGAGCAGGCCTTCAAACAAACCGTTGATCTTTCACGACGTTTAAGAATTCTCGATCTTTCTGCTGCGCCGGGGGGGAAATCAACACACATTCAATCGCTGATTTCAAAAGATAGTTTGTTAGTCAGTAATGAGGTGATCAGGTCGAGAGCAAACATTCTAAAAGACAATATTGCAAAATGGGGAAGCGATAATGTTATTGTGACAAACAACGATCCCAAAAGTTTTGCCAGGCTCGAAAATTATTTTGACGCGATCATAGTGGATGCACCATGCAGCGGCAGCGGACTGTTTCGTCGTGATGAAAAAGCAATTGATGAATGGAGTGAAAATAATGTCCATCTCTGCAGTCAGCGACAACAAAGAATTTTGGCTGATGTGTGGTCGGCGCTCAAAAGAAATGGCGTGTTAATATACTCTACGTGTTCGTATTCAAACGAAGAGAATGAAAATATTGTGCAATGGATGACCGCGGAATTGCCAATTGCCCATTGCCCATTGCCAATTGACAATAGTTGGGGTATTATTGAAACCGAAAATGGCTATCGGTTTTGGCCGGATCAAGTAAAAGGCGAAGGGTTTTTTATTGCTTGCATGCGGAAGTTGGGTGGGGAGGATAAGGTTGAGATTAAGGTTAAGAAGAAGATTGAGATAGTGAGTAAAAAAGAAATGGAAGTTGTGAAATATTGGATTAAAGCGACAGATCACCAATTTCTAAAAATTGGAAATGTGGTGTATGCGGTTCCGAAAGGTTTATCAACTGATATAGACTTTCTTTTAAGTAATCTTCAAATAATTTATTTTGGAACAATGGTGGGTGAATTGGTCAGAGATAAATTGATACCCGCTCATGCGCTGGCGATGAGTAATCTGATCTCCGATCATGTGGAAAGGATCGAGTTGAATTACGAACAGGCAATTGACTATCTGAAAAAAAAGGATCTTAGGGAGATCAATGGCGATAAGGGCTGGAAGCTCGTGACATATAAAAATTATCCATTAGGCTGGATCAATATTTTGTCGAACAGAATTAACAACTATTATCCAAGGGAATTAAGAATATTGAAGGATATTTGAGATCAATCGGAATCAAAATTTTCACATCTTTGCAGATAATCTGACTATCATGAAAAACGTGGCCTTATTAGTCTGTATCACGAGTTTTTCAGTCTGCCTCTCTGCTCAATCTGAGCAACTAATCATTAAGACCAGCAGTAAAGGCTACTATGTCGAACATAAGGTGACGGCGAAAGAGAATTTTTATTCTATTGGCCGATCGTTCAATGTACATCCGAAACACCTCGCTTTATTTAACTCCCTGGATATGTCAAGAGGGTTAAGCATCGGCCAGACGATCAAAATTCCTTTAAGCGATACCAACTACAGTCATAAATCAGATTTCGGAACGCCGGTCTATTATATAACCGGAAGCAATGAAACAGTATATAATATAAGCACCAATAACGGCGTGCTCATGGAAAGGCTCCGCAAGTGGAATCAAATTGCGGACGATAAATTCCCTGCCGGCTCAAAATTGATCGTCGGATTTTTGTTTAACAGCACGCAACAAGGCATGGCAGTTGCAAACCCGAAAAAAGAGATAGTTGTTGATAAGCGCAAACCTGATAGCACGAAGAGTGCTGTGGCAAAAAGTGAAAATGTTGTTAACGAACCAAGGAAAGAAGAAATAAAAAAAGAAGAAGAGCCGAAGAAGGAAGACGTGACGAAAATAAAACCAGGACCAGCAAAGAAGAAGGTCGCAAAGGAAGATTTACAGAAAAATGAACAAGGGATACAAGGGAAAGAAGATGTGACGCAAATAGAACAAGCACCAGCAAAGAAGGAGGTAATAAAAGAAGATCTACGGAAAAATGAACAATTGACAGAGGCAAAGGACGGACAGAAATCAACCCAGGGATATTTTAGAACTTTATTCGAGCAACAAGTAAAGCAACAACCCATCAGTAAGGAGCAGACAGTAACCTCGGGGATATTTAAAACGGCAAGTGGTTGGTCCGATACAAAATATTATTTGTTGATGGATGGTATCGAACCGGGTACTATTGTGAGAATTACAAATCCTATCAATAACAAAATCATTTATGCCAAGTTGTTGGGTGAAATGAATGGACTCAAACAGAACCAGGGGCTAAACATCCGCATTAGTAACGCCGCTGCTTCTGCGCTTGATGTATCTGAGACGGATAAATTTATTGTGAAACTGAATTATTAATTATAAACTCAATTATGAAAAGAATATTTTTTGCATTTGGCTTTTTGTTAAGCGTGGGTTTCTTATTTGCGCAAACATCCGCCCCTTTACAAACACCGCAATTCTATGACGTCAAAACTCTAAAGGCCACCCCGGTAAAAAACCAGGCCATGACGGGAACCTGTTGGTGTTTTGCAACAACCTCTCTTGTTGAAAGTGAAGAAATCAGGAGAGATAAACAGGAAATAGATCTGAGCGAGATGTTCACCGTTAGAAATATTTACATTGAAAAGGCAAAGAATTATATTCTTCGTGGTGGCAAGGCACAATTTGGCGAGGGTGGATTAGGCCATGATGAAATACATGCAGCTGCCTTGTATGGTGCTGTGCCAGTGGCGGAATATTCTGGGTTGATCAATGGAGAAAAGAGCTACAATCATCAAAAATTATTCAACGAGCTTCAGCACTATCTCGACAGCACATTGAAAAAACAACCGATAGCAAGCAACTGGTTG
>VBAQ01000185.1 GCA_005883765.1 Bacteroidota bacterium | reverse complement strand
CCATCACTTTGTAATTATGGTATACTTGCAGCAGAGCAATGGGCAATCGACAATCGGCAATTGGCAATTGGCAAAAGACAATTGCTCATTTGACTGCCTTTGCCCAGTGCCTGTTGCCGTTTGTCAGTCGACTACTATGAATCTAAAAAATGCCTCCATATTAGTTATAGATGATGACCAGGATGTGCTAACCGCAGTGCGATTGTTGCTGAAAACGGAAGTAAAAAATGTTGTGACTGAAAAGAACCCAGAAAATCTTCGCTGGCTTTTATCAAAAGACGCTTATGATGTGATCTTGCTGGATATGAACTTCACCAGCTCGATTAACACAGGCAATGAGGGCATTTTCTGGCTCAACGAGATAAAAAAGCATAAGTCGGATACGTCAGTGATTATGATCACTGCATATGGAGATATCGATCTTGCTGTAAAGTCTCTAAAAGAGGGAGCCACCGATTTCGTCATTAAGCCCTGGCATAATGAAAAATTACTTGTCACGATAAAAGAGGCCTTGAGAAAAAAAGATGGAAAGACCTCTGCCGCGAAGGCCAATGATGTGGATTCCGTGGTGGGAAAAGAATTGATAGGCGAGTCGGAAATAATGCAGGAAATATTCTTTAAGATTGAAAAGGTCGCCCCCACCGATGCAAATATTTTGCTATTGGGAGAGAATGGGACGGGCAAGGACTTGATGGCAAAGGCAATTCATCAACAATCAATGAGAGCATCCAAGCCCTTTGTAAAAGTGGACGTGGGCGCTTTGACGGAATCCTTGTTTGAAAGTGAGTTGTTTGGGCATAAAAAAGGAGCTTTTACTGATGCTAGAGAGGACAGGATGGGAAGGTTTGAAATGGCAAATGGAGGTACTTTGTTTTTGGATGAGATCGGCAATATTTCTTTACACCAGCAAGCTAAGTTGTTGAATGTTTTACAAAACAGGCAAATCTCAAGGATCGGTAGCAATGAACTCATACCAGTGGATATTCGCCTTATCTGTGCCACGAATGTTTCTTTGGCGGAATTGGCCAATGAAAGCAGGTTTCGGAAAGATCTGATATATCGCATCAACACAGTTGAGATCACAATGCCGCCTTTACGTAAGCGTGGGAACGATATTATTCTGTTGGCAAAACATTTCGCAAAGTTGTACAGCAATAAATACATGAAGCCAGTGCCGGAATTTGACAAGAAGGCCGTGGAAAAATTATTGAGTTATAATTATCCCGGAAATGTTCGCGAACTTCAGTATACCATTGAGAGGGCAGTGATCATGGCTGATGAAAATGTTTTGCTGACAAAAGACCTGATCTTTTCACCGATTGAGATCCCTTCGGTATCAGAAAATGAACCCCCTGAGTTAAAATTGAGCGCTATTGAAAAAAATACGATCCTTAAAGTGATTGAAAAGCACAATGGAAATATCACTAAGGCTGCCAAAGAATTGGGATTAACGAGGACTGCCTTGTATAGGAGATTAAGCAAGTACGATATATGAAGGCCCCTGTCCCATCCTTTGGCGAAAAGGGAGAACTTACATCGATGCATCCTTTGAATAAAAACGAAAAGTTGAAACGCTTAATTATAAAGATCATCTGTTAACTAAAAGCCTGGCCTCCCTCTCCGGAAGGAGAGGGACCGAGGGTGAGGCCTATGAATTTTAAGAATTTCGAGTGGAGAATATTACTGAGGGTGTTGTTACTTTTCATGACACTCTCGGCTACGTCATTTATTCTAGTGAAGCAATGGTATGTTTATGTTGTGATCGCAGCGCCGATCATTATCTACCAGGTTGTCGACATTTTTCGATTCCAGCGCAAGGCGCATGCAGAACTGGACGAATTCGTTGAATCGGTCCACTATCGTGATTTTTCAAGATACTTTGATGTAAAACATGCTCCGGTTGATCTGCAACCCTTACGGAAGGGATTCAACGAAATCAATACCACGTTCAAAGTCATAAGTAAAGAAAAAGAAACTCAATACCAATACTTGCAGAAAATATTGGAGCTGGTTGACACGGGCATTCTTTCATATGAGGAGACGACGGGATTGGTGGTGTGGATGAATGAGTCACTCAAAAGAATGATGCAGGTTCCCTATTTAAAAACTATTCATTCATTGGCAAGAAGGGATGAACAGTTGTACCAGGATATTGTCACTCTTAAGCCCGGTGTCAGCAAGATTGCATCAGCGCATTTTGAAAGAAGCTCCGTCAAAATATTACTTTCTGCCACTGCCTTTCAAACAGAAGGAAGGATATATAAACTCATTGCCTTTCAGAATGTAAACGAAGCCCTGGATGAAACGGAGGCGAAGGCATGGCAAAAATTACTGAGCGTGATGACACATGAGATCATGAATTCAGTGGCTCCGATTTCATCGCTGGCTGAGACATTAAAGCACCGACTGCAGCAAACGGTAACTTCTTTTAATGATGATGCGGGTTCACTCGATGATCTTGAGTTAGGGATTGACACGATCAAAAGGAGGAGCGAAGGTTTATTAAAATTTGCAGAGACCTATCGCAACTTGAATAAGATAACGACCCTGAATCTGAAAAAGGTCTATGTGAGAGACTTGTTCGGCAACCTGCTGCAACTGATGCAACCTACCCTCGAGCAAAAGAATATAGATTTAGAAACGATATTAAAGGATACGGACCTTCAATTAGAAATTGATGTTAATCTAATCGAGCAGGTCCTGATCAATCTTGTGGTCAACGCCATTGAAGCGATAAAAGATAACCCAGACCCCAAAATTGTTTTATCAGCTTACATCGCATCGAATCATAAAACGCTGATCAAAATTGCAGACAACGGAAATGGGATGCCTCCCGAACTAATCGACAAGATCTTTGTTCCTTTTTTCAGTACCAAGAAGAGCGGTAGTGGAATCGGCCTCAGCCTTTGCAAACAGATCATGATGCTGCATCGTGGGAACATACAGGTTCAATCAGTGGAAGGAGAGGGAACAGCTTTCTTTTTGCAATTTTAGATTTATTGCAATTAACCACTGGGTTTCTGCCTCATGAAAATCTCATCAATTTTCCTGGCTGTACCATCCTTGGTCTGCTTCTATTAAGTTTATATATCAGTCAGTCTATCTAAATACAATATAAGAGCTTAAAGCCTGCTTGGCATGTCTATTGTGGTTCATAATAAAAAATTGTTATGCCAAGAAAAGAAACAATTAAACGAGCACAACGTGCAAAACGAGAAGGCAAATCAGCAACTACCCAAGCCGGTGAATTTGTACATGAGGAGATAAAAAATATCCGGAAGGGAAAGCACGGCGCGAGATCTGCAAAACAGGCTATCGCTATTGGTTTATCAGAGGCAAGGAGGGCTGGCGTTAAACTAAAACCGCCAAAAAAAGGAAAAACATCTGAGAAAACACGTCGCAGTGCAGAACAAGCGTATGAAAAAGGACAGCGGCATGAACCGGTTTCTAAAACCCGTTCCCGTGCGCGAGAGAAAGCTTTGAAACGTGAACCTACTTCGTCAGCATCTCATACTGCACTTTCCCGTCAGGCACATGAGGCAGCTATGGAAAGAACAGCTTCAGAACGGTCAGCTTCCGCAAGAAAAGCGGTAGAGACAAAAGGACCTGGTGAACGTTCAGAAGCAGCTAAAAAAGCAGCGCGTACGAGAGTGAAAAATGAAAGTTAATGGGCATTGGGTATTTTGACTAAAAGTTACTTTTCCTTTAATTGTAATTTTCTATAAAGAAAAAAACCAAGTAATATAGGTAACCAAAATGAAAGTGCACGATATAAAAGAGTAACTACCACTGCTGTCCCCAGGTTTATTCCCATTCTTGAAAAGAAGAAAGTCATACTGCCCTCATAAAGAATAAGTGCACCTGGCAAAAAAGGTAGGATTGAAATAATTTTTGTCAGGATAAACCCCGTAGATACCTCCAGAATAGTTACTGTGATACCCAAGCCCTTGAAAAGAGAAAAGATTGTAAACGCGTCACTCATGAAAATGCAAAACTGCAAAATGATAGCCATCAACGTTCCTGTTTTATTTTGTAGGAAGAAATGCCAGGGACTTTTGACATTATCGAGGGAAATATCGGCTGGAAAAGGTTTTTGCAACCATGATAGAAGTTTATTAAAAAACCTTACTGACTTCATTTTTTTGTAAAGTAAACTGATTGTGCGCGTTCTTCCCAAGAGTCCTATTGCTAGCCCAAACAAGAGGTAGACAAGAAATCCGCAACCAAGAATAATAAAGAAAAAGCCTGGTATTTTGTAAAGAAAGAAACTACGAGCAACAAGAAAAATGATAATGATCTCCATAGCAGCATAGAAGGTTAAAAGCTCAATAAAAATTAAAGAAAGAATATCATCCGCAGAAACATTTCGTTTCCTTAGAAAACTAAAGAAGAAAGTGTTTCCACTAACACCTGCGCTTGGTACAGTTTGATTAAAAAATAAGGTTATTATGCTTGCCTGAAATAATTTCCAGATGGTAAGTCTAAGCTTCATATTAAAGAGTCTAAGCAACTGGCGATAAATAATTGCACCAAAAAAATAAGTGCTCACTTGGCCGAAAATCGCCAGTCCAAGCCAGTAGGCATTTACTTTTCCGAATAGTTTGATGTCCTTTTTTATTTCAGTAAAATAGAAAGCAATAAATACGAAAATGACTATTGACAAAACATAGAAGAATATTTTTGATCTGGAGAATAATCTCTTTTTTTTGTCTTCGGTCATTAGTAAGATTCCTCTCTACATTTTATTTCCAGATATTAAAACTTACGCTGAACTTTTTTTCCTCCAATAATTTTCGCCAGTTTGTAAACAGAAACAGGCAAATTACCAGCGTCCCAATAATTGTTCCCAATAAACTTTTCCATGATAAAAGTCCATGAATAATGCTTGTAATGTTTTTGGCAACATAATCACCAGTTACAACCATAACAGCATCGCTGATAAACTTTCCAACAAGAAATGCCGGGATAATATAGAGGGTTTTTATTCTTGCAATGCCTGCAGCTGTAAAAAGAGGAGTTGAAGGAAGCGGCATAAGTGTATAAAGGAAAATAAAAAGCTGAACCCGCCATCCCCTATTTTCAAGTTTTTTGCCAATGAATAGCAGATCTTCATTTTTTCGAGGTGTGATAAACCGATCAGATAGACGATGGATATAGCTACTGTACAAGTATCTGCCTAGTGCAGAACCAGGTACCCCGATAATTAAAACAAGCCAGATATTTAATTTGAATCTTACTTGGAAGAAAACCATTACAGTCCACGCGGGTGGTGCAATGAAAGGAACAATATCAACGATAAGAGAACCAATGAAAACTAGAAAATAGATAAGAATATTCATTATTTAATTT
>VBAQ01000184.1 GCA_005883765.1 Bacteroidota bacterium | reverse complement strand
GATCGTGATCTGTAAACATGATTGTAACATTAAGAACACTGCGGCCACTGACCATGCCTGCGGCGAACAGGCTACCGGGTATGCTGTAGGCGCTTCCCCGCGACGAATTGGAAATCCGCAAAACAATTCCGGCAGTCGCTGAAGCTCGATGAATAGTGAAGCATCAAATAATCCCTGCATGAGGCGCATGGCTTCATTAACCAGCCCATATCTCGAAAATCCGTAAGCAATTAACGCCGTATCGTGGGGCCATACTGAGCCATTGTGGTACGACATGGGATTGAACCGCGACTCCTTGTAAGAAAGTGTGCGCACACCCCAACCCGTGAACATTTCTTCGTTCATCAGCCGGCGTCCAGTCTTTAGCGCTCTCTCAGGCGTAGCAATTCCGGAAAACAATGTGTGGCCCACATTGGATGATAATACCCGGCACGGGGTTTTCTGTCCATCAAGAGCAAGTACATACGTTCCTAGCTTTTCATCCCAAAACACTTCATTGAAATGTTGTTTTAATTGTTCGGCTTCATTTCTTAATTTCTCGCCGAGATCATTTTCACCCAGTCGTTCTGCCATGTATGCCGCCTGCACTTTTGCATCATATACATAGCCTTGTACTTCGCACAATGCGATTGGAAACGATGCAAGCTCACCGTCCTCATAAGAAATAGAGTCATTGGAATCTTTCCATCCCTGGTTGGCCAGGCCGCTTTCAGCTTTGCGTTGATATTCTACAAAACCATCACCATCTATGTCACCATAATTATCTATCCAGGTAAGAGCGGCCAAAATATTTTTCCAAATGTTTTTAACGGTGGCCAGATCATTCGTTCGCCTCAAATAGTGGCCCGCCAACATAACGAAAAGCGGGGTGGAATCAATACTGCCATAATAAAGTTTAAAAGGCACTTCACCTGTTTCTGCCATTTCACCACTTCTCATTTCATGCAGAATCTTTCCGGGTTCTGCATCCTGGAAAGAGCTTAATTTCTTTGCCTGCCGGTGAGCGAGAAAATTCAAAACTCCCCTGGCAATATCAGGAGCAAGCCACAACGTTTCGAAAGCAGTAATGATACCGTCTCTTCCAAACGCCGTGTTATACCAGGGAACTCCGGCATAGGGATAATAACCCTGCGGCGTCTGCGCAAGCAAGGAACGAAGATCATTCCCTGATCGGTTGAGCCAATTATTGAACTGTTCATTGTCTGTGTAGATGTGGGGAATAATTTCTTTACTCTTTTCAATGGCAGACGTCAACTTGTTGAATGCTTTGGCATAAGGTTCGAACGAAATAGTGTGAGAGTGTTGCTGAAAAACAGCCGTGCAGTGAATGCTGTAAGATTTCTTTGGTTCTAAATTCATTTTATACACAGCACACCTGAGCTGCAATTCAACCGGCGCGGGATCAAATTGCAATTGAGCTTCCCGCGTGATATGATCAAGACCTTCGTAAGCCAGCCTTACAACATTATTCCCGTCAATGGCGGGCGTAAAAAGTTTTCCCCTTTCTTTTCTCTCCATTCCCCGCACTTCAAATATGTCCCGAAAGTCAGCGTGATATGAAAGCACAAAATGCAGGTCGTAATTTTCTGTACCATAATTTGTGAGTATGATCAACTCGTGAAAAGAGCCGTTTTGCAGAAATTTGGTTCGTGCTATGTGAATGCTTCCCTTAGGAATGATGCTCTCGCCATCATCAATATCAGGATTGGTAAGATCAACCGAAAGAATTTCATTTTCACTTTTCACGTTGGAACTTAATAACAGTGGCCTGTAGTGGTTCAACTCAAGTTCCATTTCACTGATGAAGCGAGTGCCCTGGTGATAAATGCCCTGGACCCCGCTGCCAATTTGTTTCACATCACCCCAACGGTCAAATACTCCAAAACTATCTTCATAATTTAAAACGCAAACTTTGTCGTCTGCATAGGAAGATGAAGCGAGGATATAATATTTGTCATCCTTTAATCTTAAAAGAGCCTCTTGCTTTTTCATATTTGCTTTTGTTCACTGATAGATCAGTTGTTTTTTTTCGGGATGTAAAAGTTTCTCATACAACTGCACATATTTTTTGGCCATGATTGTAGCACTGAACCGGTTTTCAAAACTCTGACGACAATCGTCACGACTGATTTTATCTGTTTTCTGTAAAGCCGTCACCGCCTCGCTGACGCTTTCAACAATGTACCCTGTTTTTCCCGGTTCAATAATTTCAGGGACAGAACCATGATTGAACGCGATGATGGGTGTGCCACAAGCCAGCGCTTCGATTGTCACGATGCCAAACGGTTCACGCCAATCAATAGGAAAAAGCATTGCGAATGCGTCTTCCAAAAGTTCAGCTTTTTGATTTTCATCGACCTCTCCTAAAAATTCTACATGTGGTTCCGTGAACAAATGTTTTATTTCTTTTTCGTAATACACCTGGTCTGCCTTGTCAATTTTGGCAGCGATCTTTATTTTTAGATTTGCCCTTTTCGCGATCTCAATAGCGCGATCTACCCGTTTTTCCGGCGAGATCCTGCCAACAAAAACTACATAATTTCCTTTACCTTCTCCTTTTTTATAAAGATTCAATGGCAATCCGTGATGCACGGTCCCTATCCAGTTTGCCATGGGTAAAGGCTCACGCTGTGAGTCAGAAATAGAGACAACAGGCATCTTACGAAACTTCTGATAGATCGGTTTGAGGTCGTCAATGTCCAACCGTCCGTGTAAGGTAGTAATAGTTGTAACCGGGTTGTTGTAAGTAAAAGGAAAATGCAAATAATCCGTATGGAAGTGTAAAATGTCAAATTCATTACGTCTTTCTAAAACCTCCTGGAGTTCGAGGATATGATATGCCAGGGTATCCAGGTGGTTATATAATCTTAGTGCACGCTGAGAAATAGGGATCAACCTGGCTTTGGTGTTTGAATCTCCGGAAGCAAATAGTGTCACTTTGTGGCCCTGGTTTATCAGTTCATCTGTCAAATAGGCGACGACTCTTTCCGTTCCGCCATACAACTTGGGTGGAACGGATTCATACAAAGGCGCTATTTGAGCTACACGCAACATATTCTCATTGCAATAAAAGCTTGTATTAACAAAATTTCTTAGAAAAAGAGGTGGGCTTGCTTAATAGAACAACTTAAAGAAGAAAAAATTCTGCCAATTTGCTGTGATGCACAAAACAATCAAGTTAAATGCCATAATAACTTAATCGTGATCTTCTCCAATATATGAAAAAACTGAAATAGTGACACTGTTAGAAAAATAAAATGTGAACTATGCCAGGTTAGAGAATTTGAATATTTCTTTGGTAATGATCTTGCAATTCTCCGCCAACTCTTCCAGCGAACAACTAATCATTTGAATGTTTAATGGCAACCCATTTTTTTTCTCTACCAGGTCAAGATGCAGAATAGTCTTGTCATTTACTTTTTTGTTTCCTCTCATTTTCTGAAAAGTATCGTTCGCAAATTTTTTGTTATTACCAAGCAAGAATTTACCGTAGCATTGAAAGTCGCTGCCTATTTTAATATTTAATTGAATATAAAATCTGGTTTCGGCCATAAACAGGTGTTTAAAAAATCAATAAACGATCAGTTTTAAAGCTTTCTGCAGCTGACCATCCTTAACGATTCGAAGAAAATAAATTCCCTTACTTAGTCCGTTGGTAGGGATAGTATTGATAAAGTCATTGAATGTTTTTTCAAAAATTTTTTGCCCCACTGTGTTAAAGAGCTGCATTTGTGCCACATCAGCATCAGTGCTTATCAGCGTCACTTGTTGGTCTTGCGGAACGGGGTTGGGATAGAGGATGTAAGGTTCTTTGGCAAAATAGACGGTGACATTTTCGCTATAGACAATGCGTCCGTCAAACAATTCGATTTTTACACGGTATACATTCAGTCCGTGGGTAAGCGAATTGTCTGTATAACTAAAGTTCAATCCTGAAATGCCGTTGATCGTTTGCAGGGAAATATAGCCATTCAGCATAACTTTTTGCCAGGTTATCGATCTTACATTGTAGATCGTGCCCAGTTCAAGATCGAGTCTTGCCGACTCATTGATCAATTGCCCAAAGAGAACACGCACATAACAGCCTACCCCTTGCGTTGTGTAATCATAGGTATAGCTTCTGAGGCCAACCTTATTGTTGATCAAAGGAGCTACGGCGTAATGCAATGATGAATTTGTCTGCTTCCCAAGAACTATCGCCGTATCTGCAGTTGTAAGAAAAGGCTCCATGTATTTATCACCGAGACTATAAATTTGATAAGAGTTGACACCGGCAATTTTATTCCAAAATATCATAAAAGAATCAGGGCAGTTAAACCCAACAAATACATCAAATCTCTTAGAAATAGTGAAAGTATCCGAAACAAAATTTTGTGATCCAAAATTCATTCTCAAAATGGCGGTTACGAAACTGTCAGGCGGAGTCCATTTATAATAGCCGCGGGCCAGGATGACCGACGTGTCGATCAGCTCCCAGCTATTGCCGTTGTCAAGGCTAAATTCGAGCTGCGCAGTAGAATCTTTATAAGTAGATTCCCAGCGCAGGATATTTGACTTGCCATTGAATATATTATCTGACCTTGTAGGATAATTCCAGGTAAACTTATCAAGGGTGTCCATTTGATAGGCGACAAAATAAGATTGCGGAGGCGACGCGGTAATACTATACCCTTTTACATTGATCTGGTAATTGCCCGGCGTGGGGTCGTCGATGGAAATTTGTTCTACATTATTTAAGCTATCTCTTTTCCTCACTGGCAATAATTGCAATGAGTCTGTTTGGGGCAAAGAGCTCAATACCCATGGATGCCATAATTCATTTGTTGCAGCCAATGACAGTTCGAGATCAAGATCATTTCGAAGAGCTTTGTTTGCATTGGCAATTGCAGGCGGATCATTCCACGCCAATGTAATTTTCAACTGGCGGCTATTAAACGGAACCGCAATGTTATAGGCATCATTTCCCCCATTCGCGACACTTCCACTGAAATGCTGCGCATTCGTAAGTTCCAGCATGGCTTTATAAGCGTTAGCGGCTCCATATCCCGAAATAAAATCAATTCCCTTCGATCCTACATCGTCTGCACTATTCAATAAGATCGCTTTTATCAAAGCAGACGAAGGGTCTGCGCCGTGCAGTGCTTTATATGCCTGCTGCAGCGTGAGCGCTATTCCTGACACAATTGCTGCTGCACCGGAGCTGCCATCTTCGGCAAAAGCAACCAATTCAGGCTTTATCCTTCCGTCGTAGGCAGGTCCCCTTGAGCTAAGCGGAAGTACCACTCCAAGCGAATCCATGTGGCCAACCGTGATTATATTCTTTGCCATTTTAAAACTGCCGGTGATATTCGCAAAACCAGCAACGTTTGCATAGGGTCCGCTCGTGCTGGTCTGCGTACCTGAATTACCCGCCGAAAAAATATGCATCAAGGAGGGCCTCGCGATCACACTGGCGTCATACGCGGCCGCATCACCGCCGTAAAAATTTTCGATGCTGGTGCCATAGGAATGATTTTGAACGGTGATGTTATATTGTTGATACGACGCGTCAGGATCGGGCAACAAGACAGCAAAACTCGAAGAACTGATAGTTGAGCCCCATGCCGGGCCTCTCCCTTCGTAATAGGTGTTACCGCCGCCACCAATTATCGTGGCCATGGTGGTAGCATGTGTACTGAAAATATTTGAACTAAGGGTGGTTGGCAAATACCTGCCATGAAAATCTATGTCCTCCGTATCCGGCCGATTTTCCTTTACAGAAACAACCATGCCGCTCCCGTTGTACTGGGGAAACCTTGAAAAAACCAGGTTCACCTTATCAGTACTTAAGTCAAGATCGCTTACCGCTAACTCCTCCTTTGGTGTGCGCTGCTCATCTACAAACAAAACCTGGTCCTGGGGTAAAATGTTATGGATCAGCTCATCCCACGTGGTCCTGATGAGGAAAATATTCGCATTCCTGTATTCATAAATAATTTTTATGCGGGAACCGGAATCGATTTGTTTTTTAAAGACAGGAAAATTATTTACGGCTACTACAAAAACAGAAAACTCCTTCCCTGATCTTTCTTTCCATTTGCCTTGAAGAGGCAAAGAGAGCTTTTTAAGGGGTTCTGTCGGCTGTGAAAAAATGAGTCCGGGGATAAAAAAAATAAGAAAAAGGCTGGCGGCCCTCTTACTCATTGAGTTTATCGAAGGAACAGATTGCATGCTTCAAAAGTATTGATTTAATTCAAGTCATATTTTTCCACTGAGTAGCCCAAAAAAAATTCCCTTTCTTAAAAATTTTCTTGTAATTTCCTTTTAGGATTCCATCTACATAGACCAACCATTCTTTTACACCAAACTGCGCTTATGAGAACAATCGAAAAGATTGTCCCCGCTTTTATATTGTTGTCCGCCGTTGCTTTATTCTCATTCAGCTTTTTTTCCTGCAAAAAACAAATAGCCGGTGTTGGTGAAATTCCTCAATCGATAAAAGACAAAATTTTCGCACTGGGGTTTACCGCAGTTGATGTTCAAAAAATTGATGAGGGATATCTCATCGAAGGCGACATTGTTCTTTCTGATTCAGAGCTTGATCCTAAGCCGCGAACACAGTTCTTAAGAATTGCCGGCAATGAGCAATACCGCACTTATAACTCACTCGCAGCTCTGCCCCGGACTGTTAGTATAAGTCTTTCGAATAAATTTTCTTTTGTTTATGGAGCGGCACTCGATGAGGCGATCCGAAGATATAATGATCAAAACCTTCAAATACACTTTCAGCGGGCAAGTAGTCATGCTGATATTGAAATAGTGATGGCCAGTGGGAATTGGGTCGCCAGTTCCGGCCTTCCTTCACCGAATGGAACTCTCTACAGAACTATAAAATTAAATCCATTCATCATAGGAAGAGAAAGCAACAACAGCACATTCATTAATTACGGCGCCACACTCATCGCTCATGAAATAGGACATTGCATTGGTTTCCGGCACACAGACTATATGAATCGAAGTTTTAGCTGCACTGGTCACCCCGTTAATGAGGGAGCCGGCTACTCAGGGGCAGTAAATATCCCGGGTACGCCGACTTCTTCCGATAATGGCTCCTGGATGCTGGCGTGCATCAGGCCGAATCAGAACCGTCCTTTTAATGATAATGATAAGATAGCCCTTAGTTATTTGTACTAAGCCCCAGAATTATGGCGGCAAAAACGGCTAAGTACCAACTGCGCTTGAAAAAATATTCCATAACTTCTTGTAGAAGAATTATTTTTTGTAATTTACTTGCCTAAACAATCCACGTTGTTTGTGTGACTGCGATATCCTCGAATGAAGTACCATCTCAATTCTTAAATTTTAAAACGAAAACTACACAGATCATGAAACACATGACGAAAATCCTTGCCATGCTATTCCTGGTAGGAATAGTGACGCTAACCGCTTGCAAAAAAGACGTGAAGACTTCTGCAGACGAGATTTCCCAGGAAACCCTCGCTAAGATTGCTAATGTTGGATTCAGTACCACGGACGTTCAAAAAATAGATGAAGGTTACCTTGTAGAAGGTGATATTGTTCTTACTGAGGCTGATCTTGTGCAAAGACCGGCCTCGCCAAGCTTACGAATTGCCGAAGAGGAACAGTACAATACAAATAATCTCGTTACGGGTTTACCCCGAACAATAACCGTCAGCGCAAGCGGCTCTGTTGGTTCGGCTCTTTCAGCGTCCATTGACCATGCAATCGACCGGTATAATGCACAAAATCTCACACTGCATTTCCAGCGGGTACCGAACGGCGGTGCTATCAACGTGAGTATTGTGAACACCGGCCAATATATTGCGTCATCAGGGTTTCCATCGAGCAACGGCGACCCGTACGGGACAGTTAAATATGCCAGAAAGTATTCTAATTATAGTGATGGTTTCATGACAACTGTTATTGCGCATGAAATGGGCCATTGTATAGGATTCAGGCACACTGACTATATGAACCGCAGTTATAGTTGCGGAATCGGTGGAAATGAAGGCGACGGAGGCGTGGGAGCGATTCAAATTCCGGGAACCCCGTCAGGTCCGGATGCAGCTTCGTGGATGTTAGCCTGTTTAAGCAGTACCACAAATCGTCCTTTTAATTCCAATGATGTAACCGCACTGAAATATTTATATTAAGCTATTCGTAAATAGTGCAAACGCCCCGACGTGTCGGGGCGTTTCTTTTTTACTAGTCAATATCGTCAGTGGGATCTGCAGACATGATCTCGTGACCCAGTTTATCCCTTTTCGTTTGAAGATATTTTTCATTATGCGGATTAGGATGGATCTGGATGGGAACGTTTTCGACTATTTCCAAACCATATCCAATCAATCCCACCCGTTTTTTGGGATTATTACTCATCAATCGAAGTTTTGTAATTCCGAGATAGCGCAGCATCTGTGCCCCAACGCCATAATCACGCTGGTCCATTTGAAAACCTAGATGCAGATTAGCTTCTACTGTATCCATACCTTCTTCCTGCAACCGGTAAGCTTTTAATTTATTGAGCAAACCAATGCCACGTCCTTCCTGGCTCATATACAGTATAGCTCCCTTCCCTGCTTCTTCAACCATTCTCATCGCAGCATGTAATTGATCACCGCAATCACAGCGAAGTGATCCCAGCATATCACCTGTAAAACATGAGGAATGCACACGAACCAAAAGCGGTTCATCCTTTTCCCATTCACCCTTTATTAGTGCAAGATGTTCATTCGATGTATTTTTTTCCTGGAACGCAATCAATTTAAAATGGCCATATTTTGTCGGCATGTCAACCCTCACGATTTCTTCAATCAAAGAATCTCTCTTAAGACGATACTCGATCAGATCCTTGATAGAGATAAGTTTGAAGTCGAATTTCTCCGCTATTTTTTGGAGCTGAGGCAATCTTGCCATTGTGCCGTCATCATTCATGATCTCAACTAACACTCCGCCATATGGCGGATCAAAGCCTGCAAGTCTTGCGAGGTCGATGGTAGCTTCCGTGTGTCCTGCCCTACGAAGCACACCTCCTTTTTTTGCGCGCAAAGGAAAAACATGGCCCGGCCTGCCGAGGTGTTCAGGTTTTGTTTGCGGATCGATCAGTGCTTGAATAGTTTTTGCCCGGTCATGCGCCGAAATTCCTGTAGTACATCCATGGCCAAGCAAATCAACTGAAACTGTGAACGCAGTTTCATGCAAAGCTGTATTGTTGTTTACCATCAATTCAAGCACCAGGTCGTTACAGCGTTCTTCAAGCAAGGGTGCGCAGATCAGTCCCCGACCATGCTTCGTCATAAAATTGATCACTTCAGGAGTTACATTGTGAGCAGCAGTAATAAAGTCGCCTTCATCTTCTCTGTCTTCATCATCGACTACAATTACAAGTTTGCCGGCTTTAATGTCTTCGATCGCACTATCTATCGTATCAAGCATATTACAAATTTATACAAAGGTAAAAACAAACTTCTGCGTATTAAAGTTGCGAGAGCAACCTTACGAAATGAAGCAGCGTTAAACATTTTAGGATGTCTTATAAATGATTATTTTCCAATAACGAAATGTTAATATTTGCCTACATTTAATTTTGGAATATTCCCTTTCTTTGCACCGAAAACTCAAAACTTTATGCTTAAGAGATTATCGATTCTGCTTCTTGCATTTTTCGCAAGTTCCTTCATGTTTGCGCAGGTGACTACCAGCAGCATGGTTGGCACAGTGAAAGACAACAGTGGTCAACCACTGGCGGGTGCAACTGTTACTGCCACACATTTGCCTTCAGGAACTAAGTATTCGACCCTTTCGTCAAAAGAAGGCGTATTCAACTTGCCTGGGTTAAGAGTCGGTGGCCCCTACGAGGTTAGAATTGACTTCGTCGGCCTGAAGTCGGCAATATTTGAAAACATAGTTCTTCAGTTGGGTGAAGCGTATAATGTCAATGCGCAATTAAGTATCAGTGAACAGATAATGGAGAATGTAGTGGTTTCGTCAAAAACAAGGAGAGCTGCTTCTGAGAAAACAGGAATGACCAGTGTTATCAACAGCCGGCTCCTTACTACGTTGCCAACTATTTCCAGAAGCATAACTGATTTTACGCGTGCCACTCCCCA
>VBAQ01000141.1 GCA_005883765.1 Bacteroidota bacterium | reverse complement strand
ATCAACGGGTCGACTTCCTCTTCGATTTTCTTAGACCGGGCGAGGCATTTTTTATTGTCAGGGTTGCTTCGAAAAAGGTACCCCTGGGCTTAGTTTTTCATTAAGACTTTGACTTGCCATCTCCAAAATCTATCTGACTTGCAAGTCGGGGGGATAGGGTCTTCTTACTCCAAAATCTCCCCCTTTTTCCAGGATTTTCTTCCGCTAAATTCATTAGTGATCAACTTCGCTGGGCCTCTGAAAGGAAGTGCAAAAAATTAGGGCTACGTTGTTTTGAACCAGAGCATTTATTTTCAAAATATTATAGAGACTATCAATAAAAAAATATCCAATATATTTGTCCCTAACAGTTAGAAAGGCTTCTCTTTGTTAGAGAAGTTGAAAAAATCAATTCTAGTCATTGAATTACTAAAAATCAATTGATTATATCGCTTTACTCATTTTCTGTTTTATGCTGACGGAAGCATATCGTATTCGCCTAATATTATAGCTCGGGCTCCTTTTAATTTTTTTGCTATCCTACGGAGCGTTCGCCTTCATTTTCGACAGTTGGGAAAGGACAAGGTCGATCGGACATAATCACCTGGAAGTTTCAGGGGTGCCTCGAATACCGGTGCGGAGGATCGTTCGCAGCGCCTCACGTAACAGCCCTTAGATTTCTCAAGGCTTTTTAGTAATTTGTTTGTTTCTGTTATTTCTTAGGACTGACTGATGACGAGAAGATTTTATCTGCCGTTTACCCTTGTGGTAACTTTGATTGCATCACTCTATGCATCCGCACAAGATTTTTCTAATAAGGGAAAGGAATTTTGGTTGGCTTACTGTTATCATGTAGGAATGATAAATCCCGGCGGTTTTCCCGAGATGACTTTATATATCACCTCCGATGTTGCGACGACTTACACGGTTGAAATTTATGGGGGCGCTGTTTTGCAATCAGGATCCATTTCAGCAGGGCAGGTAGTTACTGCTACGATTCCTACTGCTTATTTCATAAATGATGAGGGAATTTTTACCAACAAAGCTATCCGGGTTACATCGGCAAAGCCTGTCGTCGTCTATTCCTATATTACCCGGAGCCAGGCAAGTGGCGCTACATTATGCTTGCCTACAACAGTTTTGGGCAAGGAATATTATTCAATGAATTTTACACAGGCTTCCAATGAGCCGAACTCAAATTCGTATTTGACAATTGTTGCCGTAGAAGATAACACAACAGTAGAAATCACTCCCGCTGCAAACACCAAAAATGGTTGGCTTGCTAACAATGTCTATACGGTAACTTTAAACAAGGGAGAAATTTACCAGGTACTGGGGGCACTAGACGCCAGTAGCAACACAGGCGTCGATCTGACGGGAACGCTGGTTAAATCCATATCGTCCGGGACAGGTGGGTGTAAAAAAATTGCCGTGTTCTCCGGCAGTGGTAAGATCCGAATTCCAGCCGATTGCACAAATAATACCTCTGATAATCTGTACCAGCAGTTGTATCCCACAGGATCATGGGGTCGCAAATATTTGACCGCGCCGAGCTATAATAATCCATATAATTATTACAGAATTGCGAAAAGCAATGCCGCTGCGAATGTTTATGTAAACGGTGTCTTGATACCTGCCGCATCTTTTACTAACGGTGTCTGGTACCAATTTTTTAATAACATTCCGAACTCAATTGAATCGGACCTTCCGATTTCGGTTACACAATATTTTACCACGCAGGATTGCGATGGTAATGGTGCGCCGTACGATCCGGACATGATCGTTTTAAATCCTGTTGAGCAAAACATTGATAAAGTAACCCTTGTTAGCTCGAATCTTTATGCGGCAGGCGTGAAGGTGCATCATCTGCAGGTTATCATGCGCAATGGAGGAACAGGAATGTCTTCTCTTAAATTGGACGGTGCTCCCGTAAGCAGTGGCTGGATCACGCATCCCTCTGATCCAAATTATTCTTATATCTATCTTGGAAATGTAGGCCAGGGTTATCACACGCTAAGTTCGGACTCCGGATTTAACGCACTTGCCTATGGCTATGCCAGTGCGGAATCTTACGGCTATTCAGCAGGAGCCAATGTGAAGGATCTGTATCAGTTTGTGTCCATCCAAAATAAATATGCTACGGTAAACTTCCCGGCGGGTTGTAAAAATTCTCCCTTTTATTTTTCCATGACTTTTCCATATCAGCCTACACAAATTGTCTGGAATTTCTTTGGATTGTTTCCTAATGTTACCTTGAATTCACCATTGTATGATTCTACCTGGTTTGTCAATGGAAGGCAATTGTATAAATACAAACTTCCATCTCCTTATACAATTACTGCCTCAGGTTCTTATCCTATCCAGGTATTGGCGGAAAATCCGACGGCTGATGGCTGCAGCGGAGAACAGCAAATTGATTACGACCTGCAAATATTTGATCCGCCAAATGCGAGTTTTTCAATCACAGGCAATGGCTGTCTTACTGATTCGGTTCACTTTCTTGGAACGGCCAACACTGGTGGTCGGAATGTTATAAATCATTTGTGGGATTTTGGTGATGGCAACAGTGGGTCTACTCAAAATCCGTCACACCTATACCTCTCTGCTAATTCCTACACGGTGAAATATTCTATTATAACCGACGTAGGTTGTCTTTCAGATACAGCGCAACAAACCATTGTAATCACCAGCCCGCCGATAGCAAAGTTTGCTGTTTCAACTCCAGCATGTCAGAGTGAAAGGGTGACATTTACTGATCAATCCACCACTTCAGCCGGCTCTGTTATTTCAAAGTGGATATGGAGTTTTGGTGATGGTAGTCCGCTGGTGAACGCCGCCAACGGAAACCAGCAATCACACATTTTCACCTCCGCTGGAAATTACACAGCGTCTTTGGTGGTCGAAACACCTTCTGGCTGCAAGAGCGTATTGTCGAGTCAACAAATTATTATCGGCCCCAAGCCTGTCGCCAATTTCAATTTTTCCGGTGCCTGCCTTCCGACGGGAGCGGCGCCGTTTACCGATCAAAGCTTTGTTACGGCGGGAAACATCTCGCAATGGCAATGGGATTTTGGTGATGGCTCCACATCTTCTTCGCAAAATCCCGTACACAACTATTCGTCGGCAGGACCATTCAATGTTACTCTAAAAGTTACTTCAGATAAGGGTTGTGTTGATGACAGCGTGAAAGTAATGGATAAAATTTTTGCTCAGCCGCAAGCCGCATTTTCTGTGCCGGCAGAAGTATGCGACGGGGCTACAATCAATTTCAGTGATCAAAGCACTGCAAACAACAGCACGGTCACACAATGGCAATGGGACTTTGGAGATGGTACAAATTCAACTCTACGGAACCCATCGAAGACTTATTCTCTTCCGAACACATACACCGTCACACTACACGTGACTTCGGCAGCAGGGTGTTTATCGACGATAGCAACAAAGAACATAACTGTGAATCCTTTGCCAACTGCGAACTTCAATGTATCCGCTCCAAACTGTATTAATCAAAACATCACATTTACTGATGCATCGGCGGCTAATGCTGGCAACATTGTAAAATGGTCATGGGATTTTGGCGATGGGAATCATTCTGATTTAACTTCAGCCAATCCCTTTACACATGTTTATTCATCGACAACTACATTCAATGCCACATTAAAAGTCGAAACAAATAAAGGGTGTGTGAGTACCGCTTTTTCAAAAACACTAATCGTAAGTCCCTTACCTGTCAGCAACTTTGTGTTACCAGAGAGTTGCCTTGATGATCCATTTTCTTTGTTTATAGACAGCAGTTCAATTGGCGATGGTACTCAAAACTTGCTTTCTTACCAGTGGAATTTTGGAGATGCCAATGCGAATGCGGGAAATCCAAATGTATCGACCTCAAAAAATCCGCAACATAAATTCACAGCAACCGGACCTTACACAGTTACGGAAAATGTTATTTCTAACAGTGGTTGCTCATCGGCCGTTACAAAAATATTCTTTGTGAATGGATCAGTCCCTGTTCCCCAATTTACATTGCAGGGAAACGGATCATTGTGCAGCGGTAGTTCGATAGACCTTAAGGATAACTCAGTGGTTAATCCGGGCAGTGTTGTAAAAATCGAGATCTATTGGGATTACACAAATGATCCCACCATAAAAACGATTGATGATACTCCAGCGCCGGGGAAAATCTATTCGCATATTTACCCGGAATTTGGCTCACCATCCAGCAAGTCCGTCACAATTCGATATGTCGCTTACTCCGGACAGACTTGTATGCAATCCATAGATAAATTGATCACATTACTGTCGACACCCATTATTCAATTTGACACCTTAGCGGGCGTCTGCAATAATGCTCCCGCGTTCCAGGTTACGCAAGCCACTGTATTGAACGGTTTGGCAGGAGTTGGAAGCTATAGCGGCGCCGGTATTTCTTCGCCTGGCATTTTTAATCCTGCCACAGCAGGCGTGGGCACGCATACTATTCGTTACACCTACAATGCCACCAATGGCTGTTCGAATTATGAAGAGCAGACAATTCAAGTCTACCCGGTGCCGTTTGCTAATGCGGGGCCCGACAAGTTTGTTTTGGAAGGGGGACAAGTTACACTGACGCCGGCTGTCAATGCTGGGTACCCCGTGAATTACCTTTGGTCTCCGGCAACTTGGCTTGATAATACGGAAAGTCCAACGCCAGTCTCAACACCTCTTGATGATATTACGTATACGCTAACGGTCACTTCCGATCAGGGCTGCAGCAGCTCTGACCAGGTGGTTGTTAAATTGTTAAAGAAACCTGCGATACCAAATATATTCAGCCCGAATAATGATGGCATCCATGATACGTGGGAGATATCTTACCTGGCAAGTTATCCCGGTTGTACCGTAGATATTTACAATCGCTATGGTCAATTGATCTATCATTCGCTGGGCTATGACAAACCATGGAATGGAACGGTGAATAGAAAACAAGTGCCCGTAGGGACTTATTACTACATCATTGATCCGAAAAATGGCAGGCAAAAAATGTCAGGATATGTGGATGTAATTCGTTAGACATGAAAAAAAAAATAACAACGATAACGCTGATGTTGGTAAGTGCAATTACAATTGCCCAGCAACGTCCTCATTATACTCAATATATTCTCAATAACTATATTCTCAATCCTGCGATTAGCGGCATTGAAAATTACACTGACGTTAAGATCAGTGCAAGAGATCAATGGGTAGGTCTGAATGGTGCACCACGCACCGCTTACTTTACCATCCAGGGACCAATTGGAAAGAAAGATTATAGAACTACAGCGACGTCGTATGATGTACCAGGCGAAAATCCAAGAGGCAGAGCTTATTGGGAATCTTACACCGCAGCGGAACCCCATCATGGGCTAGGTCTTATGGTGATCAATGATCGCACAGGAAGTTTTAACAGGTTTACTGCTGATGTGACTTACGCCTATCACATAGGGTTGAATCCAACGACGAATCTTGCCGGCGGATTTTCTGCGGGCATTTCAAAGATCAGTCTCGATAAATCGAAAACAGATTTCAGCGGCACGGGCGATCCCACTGATCCCGCCGCAGGCGCAGCATACAGTGGATATTTGAATACAATAAAGCCTGATATAGGGGTGGGCCTGTGGCTCTATTCCCGTGATTATTTTGTTGGCGTTTCCGCACAGCAAGTCGTTCCTCAAAAATTCAATTTTGTTGATGATGCCATCGCAAACCCAACGGGCAGGTTGATACCTCACCTGTTCCTTACCGGCGGTTACCGCTTTTTGATTAATGACGACATCAATGCAATTCCATCAATGATGATTAAATACGTCCGTGGCTCCTCGAAGAACGATTTCCAGGTTGAAACAAATCTCAAACTACAGTACAGGGATCGTTTATGGGTTGGAGGCAGCTATCGCTACCAGGATGGTTATGCTGCAATGATGGGTTTAAATGTCAGTAACACTTTCAATGTCGGGTATGCTTATGATTTTACAACAACAAAATTAAATACCGTGAGCCAGGGTACTCATGAGATTGTTCTCGGGTTTATTCTTGGAAATAAATACAGTGAGGCTTGCCCGCGGTGTAATTGGTAAATTACAGATGAATGATCTTTTTCTGTTTAATGGCGCTGATGGTTTTCAACAGTCGCTCGACTTTTTGCTTTTGGACCTTGACCTCGCACAGATTCAAGTCTGTATCAGGAATTGAATGACATTTATTTTCCGTCATCCAATTTTCAGCTTTTGAAAGTCCATTCAGTGTGACGGAGTACGTGTCGGTCAAGCTATCTAACTGAATGGTGGATATAGCAGCCCCCAATTGGTTATTAACCTTATCCCAGTTTATGTTGTTATAAGAAAGACGAAGTTTATTTTCAAGTTTTTTCCAGTCAACTTTTTCAAGTTCAGTATAATATTTTTCTTTCAGATCTTCTTTTTCTGTTTGTGTCAAAGCATCAGCCACATTTTTTTCCACTTGTTTCCATTGGCCTTCCTGCAATACTTTCTTCGTTGCCTCAACCGTTCCTTTTACCTGCTCTTCCTGGTATTTTTTTAATCTTGGCTCCATTCTCATTCTCTGATCAACTTGCACAAATTCATTTTCAGACTGCGGATTCGTATACACAAGATGTTCTTCGGGTATCACATTCACCTCGACAAAGGGCTCGATTTTTTTCTTCGTTGGTTTTGTGGCAATAATTCTTCGAGTGATTTTTTTTGTTTGTGCTAATAAGGACTCGCTCTTTTTTTGTTCAGTGGGTTTGTCAATTGTAAATTCCCTTCCGTCAGATACCAAGCGATAAAATGGGTTTGAAAATGCAGTAAAGGCCAGAGAATTGTTTCGAATAACGGGAGCGCTGAAAAAGAATAAAGCGTTTAACCCGATGATACAAATAAGACCCGCCAGCAGGCCACCAAGCTTTTGGAAATCCGGCGTTTTTCTTTTTTCGACTCCTAAGATTTTTTCAATCCTGTGAAGCAAGTCGCTTCTTTGTCCTGATGCGGCCACCGCGATCGTTTGCCTGACCAAATTATTTTTCTCTAACAACAACAAAGCGGAGGCATAACCATGCGGATCATATTCAAACTGCATTACCATTTCATCACAACTTTTCTCCCTTTCCCTTTCAATGGTTTTTGCAAAGAGTTTCACGAATGGATTGAAATAAAGAACTGTCCTGACAAAATTGATAAATAGATTAATGAAATAATCATACCGACGGATGTGTGCCAGTTCATGCAGCAAAACAGCTTCCACCTGTTTTTGAGACAAGTTGGTAATGGCTACCATTGGCAGCAAAATGATCGGCTTTAGGAAACCGATTGTGACAGGAGAGGTAATCAGTTCAGAAATGTAAACATGAACGGGTTTATGGATGCCCATTCGCTCAGCAAAGCGTTGAACAAAGATCCTCAGGTCGACATGACACTTTGATAAACCTGACGTGCGAATTTTCTGAACGAAGCCATAATTCCGGATAAACTGTATGGTAGGGATGATCAATAATAATAGGTATGCCGTGGAAGCATACGGAAGCATCATTTGCAATTCTTCGTTCCAATTTGCCTTGGCTAGTGTAAATGAACCGATAGCCAGCAAAGAAGTTTTAGCTGCGTTAGGATCAATCAACCAATGCGACACCAGGGTGAACATGAACCAGCAAAATCCGAGTCCGAGCAGGAAAGTGGCCAGCCTGCTTTTGGCTGCAGATTTATTAATGCTAAATGAAAGTATCACCTGGAACATGACCCATAGAAAAGCCATTTGCCAGAGACTGTTTAACACTGCCCAGCCTAATGCTTGCAGAAAGTTAGAGTTGCCAAATAAAGACATGCCTACCGATTTTTAAGCTCGTTTAATATAGCTTGTATTTCTTCCAATTCTTCACGGCTCGCTTTGTGATCTCCAGAGCCCAGGGCCTGGATAACAAGCTGTGTTGGAGAACCGCCAAATAGGGAGTCAATCATTTTGGTTAGCAAATGTTTTTGGGTTTTTTCCTTGTTCACCGCAGCCTGGTACACATGTGTACGCATGGAATCATCTCTTTTTACAAGCCCTTTCTCATGCATGATCTGCATCAGCTTAAGGGTAGTAGTGTAACCCGCATCCTTTGTTTTAGCAAGTTCTTCATGGACTTCACGAACTGTGGCTAATCCTTTCGTCCAAAGGATTTGAAGAATTTCCAGTTCGCTCTCAGTAGGTTTTACATATTTCGTATTTGCCATAATGCCGGTTAATTTTGCAGTCGAATATACGACTATTTTCGTAATGACAAAAAATGAAAACCTTTTTTACCTTTTTTTAACAGCTATTAACATGAGACGCCAAATGATCCGGAAATGTTACACTTCAGTAGTAGGCTCGACTATTGTATCACCAGCACCTGGAAGGTTCCGGGGATCATCATGGGTCGCCCATTCTGACCTGTTTTCGTTGGATCAAACTCAGCCGTAGGCAGGAATATTGTTCCAGTGGTTTGATCAATGGTGATTGTTCGTGCACCGCGCTTGGTTGGGAAATTTCCAAGCACTTGAAATGTATTTGCATCATTTTCTTTCACCACCGTCATCGTGCCTTCTCCATTTGAAGTATAAATGAGTTTGTTTTTTGAATCAAACGCGGCGCCGTCACAGCCATCACCAATAGGAAGTGTACGAACAACTGCACCCGATTCCGCATTTACAATTGCCAGCATTTTATCACAACCGGCAAATAATCTTCTCGTGGAGTTATCGTAGGCTAGACCCGTGGGACCCTCTGCAGGTTTCAGAGGCCAATGATTCAGCACCTTACGGTTTTTTAAGTCGATTTCGGCTATTTCGCTTTTGTCTTCAATATTCACAAACAACTTTCCATTGCGGTCAGTTACTGCTGTCTCAGGTTTCCCGCCAACATCAATGCTATCGATAGTTTTTCCCTTGACCGGATCGATTAATGAAATATTTTTACCTCTGCCATTACAGGTGATGATCATCTTTGTAAATGGCTCATACATGATCGCGTCAGGATTTTGGCCGGCGGCAATTTGTCCAAGCACCTCGTTCGTTTTCAGGTCAAACACCGTCACGGTGTTCAGCCGCCCGTTACTCGTGTAACCCTTACCAAGTTCATTATCAAAAGCAATTCCGTGAACACCTGTCGTATTTGGAATGAAGCCAATAGAATCACCGGTTTCTTCATTCAAAATATTTACCTGCGTGCCATGAGACACGTAAAGTCTGCCATTGTTCACCGCGATATAATCCCAACCGCCGCCACTGGCAATGTGGTAGGTTTTCACAATTTTATATTGATGATCGTTTTGTGCAAAAGCAATTATACAAACCAACATGAAAGCGATCAAGACAAGATTCTTTTTCATAAAAGTTTATTTAAATAAAATGATTCAAGGATGATTATTATCCGTTTTTCCCGTGACAATAATTGTGTAGAAAAAGATGCGAAATAACAATGGCAGAAATCCTTATAACCATCGTTCATCTTCGGGCGGCGAATTTACTTGTAAATTCTGAAGTAATCCTGAACCGGTCATATCAACGAAATAATGAATAAATGTTGTCCAGGTGTGAAGGAATAATCGATCTCAAAGCCCGACACATCACATATCTGTTTGATAATAGAAAGACCCAACCCATTTTGACCGTGACCTCCGTCTTGTTTGTAAAATCGTGAATACAATCGGCGCGGGTCTAATTCCTTTTGTGCGCCGCTATTAGAAATGCGAAGGCTTTTATTCCTTATTTCTATTTTAATATTACCACCAGGCACATTGTGCCTCGTGGCGTTACTTAAGAGATTATTCAATAAAATATCTGCCAATTCATTATTCATTTTAATGGTCGTATCATCAAGGCAAGTGTCAACAGTAATATTTTGGCTTTGCCAAAGCTCATGGAAAGCATTTATCTTTTCTTCTATTTTTAGTTTAAGATTTAGAGAGGACGTTTCAGCGAATTGGTTATTCTCAATTTTTGCCAGCAACAATAAGGAATAATTCAGGCGGGATAATTTTTCAATAGCCTGGTAAGTACTTTGTACGGTCTTGCTTTGTTCTTCTGATAGATTCTCTTCTTGTATCAAAAGGTCCAATTTCGAACGGATGATGGAAAGAGGCGTTTGCATTTCGTGTGAAGCATTCTCAGTGAACTCTTTCAACACGAGGTAATCCTGCTGAGCCTGGTTCGTTGCTTTCTCTAATGTTTGATTCATAAACGCAAACTCATCAATACTTGTGAATGGGAAATCGAGGCGCTGTTTTTTGTCGACCCTGAAATTTCTAATTGTGTGTAAAGTATAATAGAAGGGTTTCCACAGACGTTTCAACAAGACACGATTAATGATCAATGAAACGATCAATATCAGCAGAATAGTCGTTGACGTTATCAAAAGAATGGAATTTATGAGGGCGTCTGTTCCCTCCAAAGATTTGGCAACCGTCGCAACATAGTTTTTACCGTTTGTACCCACTCCAAATTGAAGAACCCTGTAAGAGTTTTTTTCTTTATCCTGTGGATCATATGCCGGGACAGTTCTGAATTTTCTCTTTTCTAAAAGTTCATTCGATAAAGAGTAAGTGATCTTTTGATCTTTCACTGGAATTGGTTCAGGCAATATGTTGTGTTCTTTTATGTAAGTTTTAATTTCTCTCTCTTCGATAGTGAGGTCATCATCGATCTGCCCGATCAGGATATATTTGATGGCAATATAAAAAGTGGTGCTCGCAAGAAGGAAGATAATGATTGTTGCCAATAAGTTAATACGATTATATTTTGCGAAAAGTTTCATGCACTGAATTTATATCCCATGCCGTAGATTGATTTTATGTAATCGGCTGCACCGGCCTGTATCAATTTCTTTCGGAGGTTTTTGATGTGGGTATAGATAAAATCATAATTGTCCGCCAGGTCCATATTATCTCCCCATAAATGCTCTGCGATGGCATTTTTGGCGATTACCTTATTTTTGTTGCTGATGAAATAAAGAAGGAGCTCATATTCTTTGCGGGTGAGGTCAATCGGCTTATTATTTATGCGAACCTCCTTTTCTGACAGATCAAGCATCAATTCATTTAAGATAACCTGGTTCTTTCCTTCAAATGATTTGCGTCGAATAATTGCCGCGACCCTGGCACCCAATTCAGCGAGGTGAAAAGGCTTGGTCAGGTAATCGTCGGCGCCAGCCTTCAAGGCAAAAACCTTATCGTCCAGGGAATTTCTTGCAGAAATTATGAGGACACCGTCTATTTTCATTTCTTTTTTTAGCTCGTTTAAAATATCCAGGCCACTGCCACCGGGCAGGTTTACATCGAGTATAATACAGGCATAGTCGTATAGAGAGACCTTTTCCAAAGCCGTGTGAAAATCCAATGCCCTCTCACAAACAAATTGTTCGTTGGCGAGGTAACTGCAGATGCTGTCAGATAATTCACGTTCGTCTTCAATGACCAATACTTTCATTTCAAGAAAAAGTTTTTCCGAATCAAAGCTAATGCAAGATGAAACTGAATTCTGAAGAAATTATGGGTAAGCAAAATCGTTGAAGAAATAAAATCCGGCCTTCCCGGCCGCCATTAACCGATTAATAACAAACGTATTTGATAATTTTATTTTTCATGTCGATGGGATCAAGTTTACCGTTTGCCATGTAACACCGTAACTAATTTTTTACCAGTAAAATTAAAATGTGCAAAATACCACTAACATATTCGATTACCCTAAATGGACGAGTGTGCTTCCTGAGTTAAGCGGAAAATATCAGCATGCAAATCCCTATCCGCATATTGTACTTGAAAATTTCCTTAATGCCGACATATTGGACAGATGTATAAACGAGTTTAACGAGCTGAACAAAACTGATGGATGGATAAACTATATACATTACAATGAAAAAAAGAAAGGACTAAATAAAATTGACGCGTTGCCGGATACTATAAGGCAAACAATTAATGAGCTCAATTCGCCGGAATTTCTTCAATTTCTCAGCACACTCACAGGAATAAAGAATCTTCAAAAAGATGATCACCTGGAGGGTGGGGGTGTGCATCAGTCTGGAAGAGGCGGGTTTCTCAACATGCATGCTGATTTTACGGTGCACCCTCACCACTTCAATTGGCAAAGGCGGATCAATGTATTAGTTTATCTGAATAAAAACTGGCAGGATGAATGGGGTGGAAAACTTGAGCTATGGAACAGACAAATGACAGCGTGTGAAGAAAAAATATTACCAATTTTTAACAGGTGCGTTATTTTCAATACGGATAAAGACTCGTTTCATGGACATCCTGAACCGATGACTTGTCCTGAAGATACTTTCAGAAGGTCCATTGCTTTGTATTATTACACAGTAGAAAAAAATCCTCTCCGGAGAGCTACTTTTTATAAAACAAGGCCCGGCGATAAGAATAAACATATTATGGTTAGGATTGACAATGCAATGCTGGCAGTTTATACCAAAATGAAAGGCTGGCTAGGCACAAATGATAAGATAGTGAGCGGCGTGCTGAAGTTTTTTTCCCGGAAAAAATAAGTATTAAAAATAACGTGGTATTTTTTAGGCAAGATGAAGATGAGTGATCATATCTTATTCTGATGGTTTCTCTCTCTTAAGAAAAACAAAACCATTCTTCCTGTAAAGTTCTTTTAATTCCCGGTATTGCACGTAATTTTTTATCTTATCTATTTTTGATACAAAATATACCGGCTTGTCGATTTTACCGGTGAGGAGCCACTCCTGATCGTAGTAATTTTTATTGATCGGTCTTTCTTTCTGAGTGTAAAAAAATCTACCATAACTTTTATATCCTAAGGTTGATACATAACAGTCTTCACCTTTTCTTTGTTCAAAGAAATCCATGGCAGCGCCCTGCGAATATCTCTCCACTTTCGGAACTATGATGGCGGAGGCTAAAAAAACTACAGTGGCTATACCTCCAAAAAATATCCAAACAGCTTTTTGGAATTCATTTCTTTTCAATTTCCATAAACCAATCGCAATAATAATGAACATGAGTAAACCTATCATGCTTTCCCACCCGGTCCAGTTTACATCAGCCTGCATATTTGCCTGCGCAAATTTGTCTTTTACGTAGGGTATAAATTTTTTAATATTCAGCGCAAAAAAAGGAACAACCAGCAAGGCTAAAGCAATGATTCCTCCGATAACACCCGTAATTATTCCAACGTATTTTTTATAATTCATTTCGTTATGTTGCCACTTGTAAAAAGTATATGATGCAAGGAATGTGACAGGGAACCAGGCCAGTGACGAATAATGAATAATGCGCGATTGAACAATGGTGAATAAAATTGTCACTACCCAAAAAAGAATAATCATCCATTTTTTAAAATCTTTATCAAATCGACTGTTGGAAGTTGTTTTAAAAAAAGAAGGAATAGCAAAAACAGAAGCGGGAAAACAACCCAAAAGGATAACTACATAATGATATCCAAAAAAACCTTTTTGGCCGGCATCATGCGTTGAAAAAAGCCGGTATTGGTATTTTAAAAATTCGGTGATAAACCATGGACCATTTTTAATGGTTTCATAACCATACCAGGTCGCGGTCACCAAAAAGGAAACCACCAAAAACAAAACAGCATGACCCCAGCTAAAAAAAAGTCTAAACCGGTTAAAGACAAAATAGACTCCAAGTACCAGTAAAAAGACCATCAATGCCACCTGGCCCTTTGTTAAAATGGCAAGTCCCATGCACACTCCGGCGCAGAGGGTGTATGTTGATAGCTTCAGTTTTAATCTTTCTTTATCAAAGCCATTTCTTTTCCAGTGATACAGAATAAAAAAATATATTGAGAGAAAAGTAAAAAGGTTATACCAGGGATCTATAATCCCTGATTTGAAATACATGGCTGGAAAAAGTGATCCACCAAAAGCAAGTGCCCAGTATAAACCAAATTCTTTATTATAAATTTTACGGCCACATAGAAAAACTACAAGCAGGGTTGCAATGCCGCAAATTGCATTCGGAAAACGGGCAGCAAATTCATTAATACCAAACATTTTCATTGATATACTTTGCATCCAGAAAAACATTGGCGGTTTTTCCCAGAATGGCTTAAAATCTACATACACCCGGGTATAATCATTTAATTTGATCATTTCCCTGGAACATTCGGCAAAATTTATCTCATCCCAGTCAAACAAATGCACCAATCCAAGAAAGGGCACGAAAAAGATAGCAGCAAATAAGACAATAGCAACTCCAATTTTGAAAACCGATTTCATGTTACAATTTTGATCGGGGGAAAATACGCAATAAGCTGGTTTTGAAGTATATTTTTTCTTCCTCAAAGAAGTCGACAAATTTTATGAAAATTTAGTATTACTTTTTTTGTCATGTAAAACAAACCACTAACTTTTGTACTCATGAATAAGCTGGCGCTATTCCCTGTTGTTTTTCTTTCCTTTATACTTTGGATTATAGTTAATCAATATTTTTTTTGCCCTCATTTTTCTTTTTCATCGCCGCGCCCTTTTTCGGGTAAACTGCTTTATAATCCTTACGATTCAATCAATCCTAATAACTGGATAAAATGTAATTTTCATGCACACACGAATGCATGGCACGGACTAACTCACGGGAAGGGAACAGCAGCAGATATTTCTCATGTTTATGACTCAATGAAGTATGCTGTACATTGTGTATCTAATTATGAAAAGATAGACACCACCTTCATTCGTACACCGGGGTTTATCCCTGCGTACGAACACGGATATGGAATAAATAAAACGCACCAGCTTGTGCTGGGAGGTAGTAAGGTATGCTGGAATGATTACTTATTTCCACAGACGTTGAGCAATAAACAATATATTCTCAATTGCCTTTCATCGAATCCAAGGGATGTAGTTATAGTCAATCACCCGGCGAATCGAACTGGCTATTATGCTTCCGACTTCGAATATCTTACTAATTACAATTGTATTGAAGTCTTAAATCCATTTGCTATTTCAGTGGCACACTGGGATTCCGCTCTCTCTTCTGGAAAGCCGGCGTTTATAGTTGGAAATGATGATGTGCACGATATATTTTCAAAAGATAGCTTTGGCCGGATGTGTACCTGGGTCAATGTATCCCGGGTAAGGGAAGCAAATGTGTTGAATGCGCTAAAACAAGGCAAGAGCTTTGGGATGATAATCGGAAAGGGGGCAAAGGACTTACCTGTACTAAAACGGTTTTCCGTCAATAAGGATACCATTTCATTTGAAATGAGTGAAGTAGCACGTCAAATTTCATTTACGGGACAGAATGGAACGGTATTGGCATCTTATATCAATTCCTCATCGGCCCAATACATTGTAAAACCAGGCGATCAGTATGTACGCGCTGTCATTGGTTATACAGACGGAACCTCCATCTTTCTAAATCCGGTTTTCAGGTATAATGGAACAAAGATTACACAGACACCGGTCTTTATTAATACTCAAAAAACGGCAATATTCCGGCTCATGGGCATATTCATTCTCACCGCCTGGCTGAGAATGGCCTTTCCATTAGTAGTTTCAAAACACGTCCGCCAAACTCTTGGTAAACGTTTTACTTATACTCCCAAAAAACTTTTCCCAAGGTTGCGATAATCTTTTCGGTAAAGCTTCATAAAATCGAGTTTATTTCAATGCCGAACCCGGATTCTTTCCCTGTCGGAAATATATTTTATGTGCTAAAATTTGCCTTGAGGTGATTTTGATCTGCATGATTCGTATAATTACTGCTTCTACAGATTTTCGCCAGAATTATTCTCCAATTTTACATTTTCAAAACTTTGAAAATTTTATTTTATGAAAAGACTTTTTGTTATGGTAACGGCTACGACTCTTATCGCTTTATCGGCTTGTGGGCAGAAATTAAAAGAATCACAGGTACCGGTTGCCGCCAGGACTTCCTTTGCAAAACAATATCCCGGCATAAAAGGTGGTTGGGAAAAAGAAAACGGGAATTATGAAGTCAATTTCAAACAAGCCGGTAAAACCATGTCGGCTGTTATCGAAAAGAATGGAACAATTGTTGAGACCGAAACCGTGATCCCGGTTAGTGACCTTCCGCAACCGGCTTCAAACTATATGAAGGAGCACTACAAAGGAACAAAGATCAAAGAAGCGGCGAAAATTGTGAAAGGAAATGGTGAAGTAAATTACGAGGCGGAGATAAATCACAAAGATGTTGTGTTTGACGCGAATGGTAAATTTATAAAAGAAGCAAAGGATTAAATCTAAGAAAAGCCGTGAGAAACCTTGCGGCTTTTAGTCATATTTAAGATTGGAATGAAATATTTTCTCACCCTTACCATTACATTGGCGCCAATTTTTTGTTTTGGGCAAATCCGAACGCTCAATGAATATATACAACTTGCAAAGAGAAATAGCGCTACGCTTAAAAGCTTTCAGAATCAAATTCTTTCGAACCAGATAGATAGTCAAATCTTAAAAGCTACAATAAAAACACAGCTCAATTTTATCAGCAATGAAATGTATGCACCTGTTATCAAAGGTTGGGGATACGACGAAGTCATTACAAATATTGCGCAGGTTTCTGCGATGGTGCAGGCAACAAAAAGTTTTTTGTCAAAAGGGAACCTGGCGGCGCAATACAGAAAAATTGCGTTACAAAATCAATCTTTGAGGGATACGCTTCTACTTTCTGTGAAAGATCTAATAAGAACGATCACTGAACAATACATCACAGCCTACGGTGATCAGCTTACCATGGATAATAGCCGAGAATTGTATGAGCTTCTTCAAAAAGAAGCAGACATTTTGAAAAAATTGGCGCAGTCAAATGTGATCAAACAAACAGAGTTTCTTGCTTTTGATATTACCAGGCAACAACAGGAACTGACTTACCTCCAGGCGCAAATTCAATACAATACTGACTATCTCACATTAAATTACCTCGCAGGAATTGTAGACACAACTATTACCCGGATTGAAGAACCAAGATTGAATGACAGCTTACCACATGATTTTTACAGTTCAGTTTTTTTTCATCGATATGTCACGGACAGTTTGCGTATTGCAAATGAGCGCCGTCTGATTGACTATAGCTACCGTCCTACCTTTAATGCTTTCTCAGACGCAGGATTCAATTCGTCGTTGCAAAACACACCGTATAAAAATCTTGGTTTTAGTTTTGGTGTAAATATTAAGAAGCCTATTTATGATGGCCATCAAAAAAGATTGAAGTATCAAAAACTGGATATTGAGGAAAGAACAAGACAAACGAATAGAAACTTTTTTATCAATCAGTATAACCAGCAGGTCTCGCAATTGATTATTCAGCTGCGTGCGACCGACCAGTTGTTTGAAAAGATAAAACAGCAGGTAAGTTATACAAAAACACTGATCCTTGCCTATGAAAAATTATTGGAAACAAGTGATGTGAAAATAATCGACTTTGTAACGGCGATCACCAACTACCTGAATGCCCAAAATTCATATCGTCAGAATTTTATCAGTCGTTTTAAAATCATGAACCAGCTTAATTATTGGAATCAATAAATGTTTTTTATTTATGAGGAAATATTTTTTAAACTTTTTCTTTTGGTTTGTGAACATGGTCATAATTGCCTGTCATCATAAAACAACGGAAAAAGGAGAAGAGGAAGTAACTCCAGAGCAAGTGCAAACTCCAGTAACAGTCACATCCATCAGCAACGAACCGCTGGCAGAATATGCTGAGTTAAATGCAACTTCTATTTTTCAACAGGATAATATCGTTAAATCAAACATCAATGGGTATATCCAATCAGTAAACACCAAAAAGAGTCAATATGTAACGACGGGTCAAACTCTATTTGTTTTAAAAACGAAGGAAGCTCGAAGCCTCGGTAATACGATCAATAAATTAGATTCTTCATTTCATTTTTCCGGCGTTGTACGAATAGCTGCATCTCAGAGCGGTTATATTACTGAACTTCCGCACCAGGTTGGCGATTATGTTCAGGATGGCAGGATGGAGAGCAGTTAGCCGTCATCAGCAATTCAAAAAGTTTCGGTTTTATTTTGAATTTGCCTTATGAATTGCGCAGGTATGTTCCATTGAATAAGACTGTAGAAGTAGTCCTGCCGGATAGTACCCATCTCAAAGGTATTGCAGGCCTGTTCATGCCAGCTATTGATTCGGCATCACAAACACAGCAGGTGTTGATCAGGGTCACTTCTTCCATCAACATTCCTGAAAATCTCATCGCAAAGGTTCGCATCCTGAAATCCCAAAAGACCAATGTGACTTCCTTGCCTAAGCCAGCCGTCCTCAGTGATGAATCACAATCGAATTTTTGGGTCATGAAAATGATAGATTCTGTGAGAGCAGTAAAAGTGCCGGTGATCAAAGGCATAGAAACGGGCGACAGGGTAGAGATTATCAGGCCACAATTTTCACCGAATGATAAAATTCTATTGACTGGTAATTATGGTTTGCCTGATACGGCCAGGGTCAAGATAGTGAAGAAGTGACGCAATGGGAGATTGCCAATAGACAATCGGCAATAGGCAATATGAAATTGCAAAGTGAGTGGAATCAGCAATGAATAATGAATAATTAATAATCAATAATTGCGCAGCTTCTTCATTACATACAAAAATCCTCTCACGGTGATGATCGTACTCATTATCATGAGCGGGTTTTTTGTATACAGCCGTTTGCAGACCTCTTTGTTCCCCGAGATCACTTTTCCCAAAATAAAAATTATTGCAGACGCTGGTTTGCAGCCGGTAGATAAAATGATGGTAACAGTTACGAAGCCATTGGAAAACGCCATCAAGCAAGTTCCCGATCTCGCTGACATCCGAAGCATTACCAGTCGCGGAAGTTGCGAAATATCCGCCTTTATGAATTGGAACGCCAACATTGACCTCAGCCAGCAACGCATCGAATCAAGAATAGCAGAAATAAGAAATGATTTGCCCACCGGAGTTGCTATCACGGTTGAAAAAATGAATCCGTCCATCCTGCCGGTTATTGGTTACACGCTTGAAACAAACAGCGCCAGCCGCACGCCCATCGATATGAAGCAAATTGCTTTGTATACAGTCAAGCCATTTCTCTCTCAGGTTCAGGGCGTGGCTGAAGTGAGGATCATTGGTGGAAAGATGAAGGAGTATTGGCTAACTCTTGATCCACAAAAAATGGGTAGCCTGGGAATTACTCCTGATATATTGAGCAATGCCCTGGCACAGACTAATTTCATTCAGTCAAATGGATATTTATCTGATTATCGTTTATTGTACCTGACTGTTACCGACGCCACGGTTCATTCGCTGGAGGACTTACAGAAACTGATCATTTCAAACAACGGAAAAAGAATTGTGCAGTTGAAAGATATCGCGCAGGTAAAAATCAATGAGGGAGTTGAATATACAAGGATCAATGCCAATGGAAGGGAGGGTTTGCTTGTAGCAATTATTAAACAGCCGAACACAAACCTGATAAGTCTTTCCAGCGAGATGCAAAAAAAACTGGAGGAGCTAAAAAAAATTCTTCCCCAGGGAGTAACCATTAGTCCCTATTATGTACAGGCCGATTTTGTAAATGACTCTGTAAAAAGTGTAACCGACAGTTTGTGGATCGGGTTAGCCTTAGCCATTGTGGTTGCCATCATTTTTTTGCGGTCATTAAAAGCCAGCGCGACGATTTTGATTACAATTCCCGTTACCATTTTCCTTACACTGATCACAATGTATTCAGTCGGCTATACACTTAACATTATGACTCTTGGCGCAGTTGCGGCGGCCATTGGTCTGATAATCGATGATGCTATCGTAGTAGTTGAGCAAATACACCGAACGCACGAAGAACATCCTGGCGAGCCATCGCCAACTGTTGTGCAAAAGGCAATTCATTATTTGTTGCCTGCCATGATCGGCTCGTCCATGAGCACCATTGTAATTTTTATTCCATTTGAAATGATGAGCGGGGTCGCTGGCGCCTATTTTAAGGTGATGACTAACACGATGATCATTATTTTGGTGTGCTCTTTTTTTGTGACATGGATCTTTTTGCCTGTGATCTATTTGGTATTGACAAAACCACCTAAAGACAGCGCTAAAAAGAAAACTGAAAAACCCGTTGAAGTAAAAAAACAAAAATGGGTTTCATTTTTTATATTCAAACCATACATCAGCTTGATCATTGTGGTTTTCCTAGCGTTTGCTATCTGGTTCGTTCTTCCAAAATTACAAACAGGTTTCTTACCGGAGATGGACGAGGGCAGCATTGTCCTGGATTACAAATCACCACCCGGCACTTCTTTGGAAGAAACCGATAGAATGTTGCGTGAAGTAGAAAAAATTATTACCAAGATCCCTGAGGTGAGCGCATATTCAAGAAGAACAGGAACTCAAATGGGCTTCTTCATTACTGAGCCGAACAATGGCGATTATTTAATTCAATTGAAAAAAAAGAGAAAACGTTCCACCGATGAGGTGATCGCAGACATCCGGCAGAAAGTGGAATCAACCCAGCCGGCATTGACAATAGATTTCGGCCAGGTGATTGGTGATATGCTTGGCGACCTCATGGAATCGGTGCAACCGGTAGAGATAAAAATTTTCGGAAGCGAGAATAATAAGCTCCACGATTACTCCGAACAAGTAGCGGGTATTGTCGAGAAGGTTCAGGGAACTGCCGATGTTTTTAACGGCATTGTTATTTCGGGACCATCGGTAAGCGTTATTCCAAACAATATGGCATTAATGCAATATGGATTAACCCCCCAATCATTGCAAACGCAGGTGCAACTGGGCTTACAGGGAAGTGTGGCGGGGAATATTCTGGAGAAGGAGCAATTATCAACTGTCCGTATTGTTTATCCCGGCAATAGTCGCCAAAGTGTTGAGGGAATTAAGAAACTGCAAATTTTTTCACCATCGGGGCGCTTGATCCCTGTTACCAGTCTTGCAACCGTTCAAGTGAATACAGGAGACGCAGAAATTCAAAGGGAGAATTTACAGTCAATGGGCGTGGTTACGGGGCGCCTCGAGAATCGTGATCTGGGCAGCACAATGAAAGAGATTCAACAGAAAGTAAATTCACAAGTAGTGTTGCCCCAGGGTTATCACATTGAATATGGCGGCGCGTATGCCGAGCAGCAGAAATCGTTTCACGAATTGCTTATCATTTTAATTACGGCAAGCTTGCTGGTGTTTGGTGTGATCTTGTTCCTGTTTAGGGATTTTTTTGTTGCGATTCTAATTTTGATACTTGCGGTTTTAGGAATCACGGGAAGTTTTCTTGCTTTGTATATCACGAATACCCCGCTGAATGTCGGAAGTTACACGGGCTTGATCATGATTGTAGGCATTATTGGTGAGAACGCTATTTTCACTTACCTACAATTCAGGGAATCTTTTAAGGAAAATAAAAATGTTGATGAGTCCATAGTCTACTCCATTTCAACAAGACTCCGTCCCAAATTGATGACAGCACTTGGAGCCATCATTGCATTAATGCCCCTGGCCCTGGGCATTGGCACTGGGGCGCAATTGCACCAGCCACTGGCCATTGCCGTGATCGGCGGTTTTATCATTGCGTTGCCGTTGCTGTTAATCGTTCTGCCGTCGATGCTGCGGGTGCTTAGTAAGCGAAAAGGATTTTCCATTGAAAAGTGACAAAGGCCAGGCGTTAATGAAGTGATTGCAGCGACTATAATCAATCTCAGGATCATTTCTATCTAATGCGGGAAAACAAATTATATCATTATCTGCGAAAATTTCCCGTAAAGGTGTTATTGCTGTTTGCATTATTTGTAATATCCATTTACGTGTTCGGCTTTATAGTTGGTGAAGTGCTGCTGGAGAGAGAAGATAAGGTAGATAGCGTAGTATCTCACTTCATCACCAACAATATGGTCAGCGATAATCTGACTATAATAATGAAAGTGATTACTTTTTTTGGATCCACGAACTTTTTATTAGTGGCTAATACGAGTTTGTTTCTTTGGTACTTTTTATTTAAAAAAAATAGGCCGAGGGCTTGGGATATTGCTGTCATTGGTATAAGCAGCCTTCTCGTTACTCATTCTTTAAAAGAGTTGTTCAAAAGAGTAAGACCATCCGGTTCTTTAATTGCGCCGTTGTACAATTATAGTTTCCCGAGCGGTCACGCTAGTTCAGGGTTTATCTTCTATGGACTCCTTGCGTATTTAGTTTGGAAATCCAATATTCCTTTTCGATACAAATACATTGTGTCAGGCAGTCTAATCTTTTTCTCTCTATTAGTCGGGTTTAGCAGAATTTATTTGCGAATGCACTACACCAGTGACGTAGTCGCAGGATTTTGTGTGGGGTTCGCGTGGCTTACCTTTTCTTTATGGCTTTTAAATAAATTTCATGCTTAACCAATTTACCTTTTATTGGATAGGTTAAAAAACTAGGTTTCGCCTGTAGAAACAGGGGAACTTAAGTAATGGTTCTGATCAAGGGTTTAATTTTTTTCCTTTTTTCCTAAACCGAATTACGACGATCAAACCAATTACGCCCAAACCTGCAAATAAAACTCCCTGGCCTTTTTTTGGAACTTCTCTTAATGCTAAGTTTCCGTAGGAAATTTCCGCAGGAATATATTTTTCTTCTTCATTATGCAGACTCTCAGAATAAAAGAATTCGAATATGTAAAATATCCCCAAGAGCTCGGATTGGCATGATATTATATTTTTTCACTGTGAGGCCTTTTTAGAACCGGATATTGGCTCTCAACTATTCTCGTGAACAACTTCCTTTCAAGGAGCTTATTTAAGATGTTATCTCTTTTCTTGTCGCTTCACTGCTTGGGGCAAAAGGATAGTGGTTTAAAAATCACTGGGCATGGTCCAAATGAATTCAAAATGCTCGCCCGCCCGCCCATGCCGGTACGGACGGGGATGATCCGGTCGGACGGGGATACGGCCTTTCCTGCCTTTATTAAAGTCGCCGCTGATCCAAAGTTAAAAGGCAATGGTTTCAAAAAATTTTTGATAGGAAAAAATTATCGCAGAGAGTGGATTGAACCTGTTGAAGTACCTATTCTTAATTTAAATACTGCATACGGAGGATTAATTCTTAAAAAATTGGGTGGGGGCAAAGAAACAAAAACACTCCGGGTAGAAGACAGTACAGGAAAACAATGGACTCTCCGCACTGTAGAAAAATTTCCAGGGAATGCCATTCCACCCGGCTTACGAAAAACGGAAGCAGTAAAAAAATTAGTGAAGGATGGAGTATCTGCTTCTTACCCGTACGGGATGTTGTCAATGGGAACTCTTTCGAAAGCTGCCCATGTACCTTTTTTAAAGAATACATTATTGTACATACCGGATGATCCTGCATTAGGAAAATTCCGTTCCGAATTCAAAAACTTTTTAGTATTAATGGAAGAAAGAGAACCTGCAGTAGTTGTAAACGAAAGTAATCCTTCGCCTGTCACTGTGGGCAAAAAAGAAAAACCCATCAGTACAAAAGAATTAATTTATAAATTGATAAATGACAATAATAATAAATTTGACCAGTCAACTGTTCTTCGTGCCCGGTTGCTGGACAATTTTGTCATGGACTTTGACCGGCATGAAGCCCAATGGGAATGGTTTGGTATTGACTCAGAAGAAGGGCAAATTTATCACCCTGTACCCAATGACCGTGACCAGGTCTTCTACTCAATCCATGGCATTTTATCCAAATTAGTGAGCAATAAAAATATTCTTCCAGAAACGCAGGGATTTAGAGAAAAGGCAAAAGACATCCGCACCTTCAACAGACCGGCGCGGAATTTTGACCGTTTCTTTTTAACCGGTTTATCAGAAGATGAATGGAGCAGGCAAATTGATGAGCTTTTAAATTCAATGACTGATTCTGTTATTGAATCCGCCTTACACAAACAACCTGCAGAAACTCAAAAATATTCTGCAGAGAAGATCATAACCACTCTTAAAAAAAGACGTCAGTATTTTAAAGCGGATATGATGAAATATTACAGGTTCCTGGCAAAAACGGTTTCCATAACCGGATCAAACAAACAGGAAGAATTCACTATTTCAAAAAAAGAAAACGGAACAGTTTCTGTGGTTGTAAAGAAAATAGACAGCTTAGGAAATAGTTCTTCAAAACTTTATGAAAGAACCTTTGATCCTGCTATTACCAAAGAGATCCGGATCTATGGATTGGAAGGAGATGATAAGTTTGTGATACGGGGTGTAGAATCTAAAATTAAGATCAGACTGATCGGTGGACCGGGGAATGATGAATTTATCAATAATGGCAATGGCAGCAAAGTACTGGCTTATGATGTAAATTTTGACCAAAATATTTTCTTGGGAGATAAAGGCATTCGCAAAAAAATATCAAATGACCCTCAGAACAATAATTATACAAGGTTTGGATTCCTTTACGATAAAAGCTCTCCGGGAATATCTTTTGAATATTCCGTTGATGGAGGGCTGTTTATAGGACCTAAATTGAAAATAGTAAAGCAGGGTTTCAGAAAAGAGCCTTATAGTATGAGCCATTTGTTTGCTGTCAACAGAGCATTTAATTCTTCCTCATACCATATAAAATATAATGCGGATTTTATCAAACTGTTTGGTAAAACTGATCTTCTGATCCGCAGCGATGCAAAACTACCAACCAGCAGAACTCGTTTCTTCGGAATCGGTAATAATACAGTGTATGATAAAACAAAACCTGGGGCTCATGAATATTATTTTGCCCGCTACGATATGGTGAATGTTTCTGTTATGGCTCGTGACAGCATTAATTCATGGTTTAAAATTAAATATGGACCGGTTTTTCAATATTTCAAATTAAGGAGTAAGGAAAATGAAAACAGATATGTTTCCACGATTTATCCTGATAGGGGCAGTTCCGAAGAACAATACTCAGGTAAATCTTTTGCTGGCGGCGAGCTTGGACTTGAGATAAACACAAAAAATGATCAGCTGATACCAACAAGAGGCATTGACCTGAATATTTACGCCCGGCCATTAGCGGGGTTAAATAATTTCAGCAATCCTATTACCGAAATCGGGGGCAACCTTTCTCTTTATACAAACTTTATTTCTAAAAAGCATGTTGTGATAGCAACAAATTTTGGAGCAAGTCACATAACAGGAAATTATGAATTGGAACAAGCCCAATACCTGGGATTCAAACAAAACCTAAGAGGATTTCGCATAGACCGTTTTGCTGGCCGCAGCAGGGCATACAACAATTCCGAACTGCGCTTTATCAACAATGATTTTAATTTCGGTTTGTTTCGCGGATCTTTTGGTTTCCTTGTATTTAACGATATAGGCAGAGTGTGGGCAGATAATGAAAGATCAACGCAATGGCACGATGGTTATGGATGGGGTATCTGGATGGCGCCTTTGAACCGTTTGGTGGTTGGTGCTTCGCTCATGTATTCGAAAGAAGAAAAAAATTTAGCATTGATAAACTTTGGATTTCAATTTTAGAGGAAATGGAATTTATAAAACAGTTAGTATTTTTTTTGCTGATACCGGCGGTTACTTACGGGCAAACAGTACATGTTGATTCAAACAGGATTATTTACAAAGTAACTGTAAAGGTTGACTCTGTAAATAAAGAAAGATTGTTTGCAAGAGCAAGGAATGCCATATTCAACAATGTGAAAGAAGATTCAATTGTTATAGACAATAAGGAAAAAGGAATAATCTCTGCGAAGGGCAGCATAAAGCTTGCCTCTCCATATCACATCATAAAAAGAGTTGAATACATTCTTGAACTATCCGTTGACGATGGAAAGTATGAATATCGTATTGACAGTGTTTCTATAAAACAGGTTGAGCGGGGAGGGAAAACGACCAGGATATATTCCGAAGAATTATTGAAAGGCCTGGATGTGACTGTGAGTGGATTCGTACCCGGATCTGGCGATGTAGAAAAGCAGTTGAATGAAATTGATATGAATTTTCAAAAGTTGATTGCGCTTGTCAACGCAGATATGGAGAAGGGATCTGTTGTTAAAAGGGACCGATTTGATTAGGGGTATCCCGGCTACAATACAGTGCGAATGTTGCATAGCAACTATTTCAGCTCTCTTGGGGCTCAGCAATCACATCATTGATCAAAAAGCAATACACTATTTTAGTTACGGTAGTTATTTTGAGCGCCGTGCTTCCAACCATTTTTGCTCAGAAGGACTTTCAGTTCAAAGAAACAACCATGCATGCCTGGAGAAGATTGCGAGGAAAAAAGAATGGGGTGACCACCACGGCGAAAACAAAACATAAAGTCAAAATACCGGGAGCTTGAGTTTGGGCATTATGAGAAAAAATAGTCCCACTGGGGATGCAGTGGGACTTAAGTAATGGTTCTGATTAATCTTTTTAATTTTTTCTCTTTTGTTTAAATCCAATTACGACGATCAAACCGATTACTCCCAAAGTGGCAAACAAAACTCCTTTATCTTTTTCTGGAACTTTTGTTATCAATGACAAGTTTTCATAAGAAGCCTGGGCAGGAATATATTTTTCTTCACCATCATTCATTACAACGTCCCAATCGCTATAGTCTTTGCCGGTGAGATAGCTAAGCGTTTCCATTTCATCCAGCCGGCGTTGCTTCAGATCCTGTAAATATTTTTTCCCTGCCTCACAAGAGAAATCACCAGTTGCAGGATGTGTGATGATGTACCGGGCCTGGAAATTTTCTGTATTTGGCGTAACCTGGAACATCAGGTCCTGCGGAAACGCTTTGCGGTTGTAACGGACATGCAAGCGGGTAAAATAAACATTCTCCGAATAATC
>VBAQ01000177.1 GCA_005883765.1 Bacteroidota bacterium | reverse complement strand
AGGTTTCGGAGCAGCGGCAGTCCGAAAATCGGCTGCAAAGAAGAATTTTGCTGATGATTAATTTAAAAATTAAAATTATGAAACAGCAAACTTCAGCCACATCCGAAACCCTTATCAAAGATAGAATGATAATTGATTTTACAGGTAAAACGATTTATGTGGGAATTGATGTTCATCAAAAAGATTACCAGGTAGCCAAAGTGTATGATGGTATTTATTTAGGGAATCATCGCATGGCAGCCAATGATGATTTATTGATTAACCATTTACATTCTCGTTATCCAGGAGCGGAATTTAAATGTGTGTATGAGAGTTGCGCCTGGGGGTTTAATCTACAACGGAAACTGACGGCAGCAGGTATGCAGTGCATGGTGGTGCATGCTGCCGATGTATCAACCAGCGATAAAGAAAGAAAAAGAAAAACAGATAAAGTAGATGCTTTAAAGCTGGCCCGTAATCTTGCAGCCGGTGAACTTAAAGCTATCCATGTACCAGATGAAACGATTCAAAAAGAAAGAAATCTGATTCGTTACCGTGCAAAGCTAGTAGGAGATATTAACAGAAGTAAAAACCGGTTAAAAAGCTTATTGAAATATCAGGGTATAGGAATACCTGCACAGTATGCAAAGAATAATTGGAGTCGAAATTTTCTGGTCTGGGTGGAAGAGCAGGCAACCAAGGACAAACTATTAGGTGATACCTTATTGCTGATGCTGGAGCAGATGAAATTATTACGACAATTATTATTAAAAACAGAAAAGAAATTGCGTGAATTAAGAAACGGCAAATATGAATCAAAAGTAAAATTAGCAACCAGTGTGCCTGGCATTGGACCTACTACAGCCATGCTGTTTTTGCTGGAAGTAGGGAATGTAAGGCGCTTTAAAGGATTCGATGCATTGAATGATTTTGTAGGCCTTTGTCCCGATACAAATAGTAGTGGTGAAACGGCTCGTGATTGCGGTATTACAGCAAGGCGACATAAACAATTGCGCAGTGCTTTCATTGAAGCGGCCTGGCAAGCTATACGAATAGATCCGGTGCTGATGAATAGTTATCAGGAATTAACTAAAAGAATGAGAGGTACCCATGCAATCATTCGAATTGCCCGAAAACTATTACGCAGGCTTCGTGCGGTATTATTAACCGGCGTAGAATATCAAATTGGAGTAGTAGCATGAACAACAGATTGTCAATAAGTTTTTTTAAGCCATGTAACTTACCAGTAATAAAAGAAAAAAGCAGCCATTACTGACTGCTCTTATTACCGTATAAGTATCAGCCTTATTGCTGGCAGGTTGCCCTTCAGCAGAGCCTGCTTCCTCTTGGGACTGATAATTAAAATTAAAAAAGTTCTTTCAGGTATGATATCACAGAAAGGTAACAATAACAGATATAAGAACTGCTCGTTGTGTCCTGCAGTTGAAACATGCTGCTCAAGTGAGTCTGCAGTCTTATATTTTTACTTTTTGGATTGATAAAAAATTGCAGCGGCAATGCCGACTGCTGATAGGAGGTTAGCCACCTGTGATACCAAATATGAAAGCCGAAACAACTTGACAATAAATATTAGTCATTCAGTGGAAAATTCTTTTCTGCCTTATGCAGCAAAGACCTTTACATAGGAGTGACACAAGAAACGCTCAATAGTAATTCTGTAGCTGGTAACAAAATAATAAAAAACCCTGCCGTGTGACAGGGTTTTCAAAATAATCTTTACAAAAATTTATTTGCCTGGCTGTTGTGCAGGGGAATTATTGGGGTTTGTTGCCGGTGTTGTTTGCTGGGTCGGAGTGCCTAAGGTTTTGGTTCTATCCTCCACAGAACTTGAAGACCCTGAAATGAAAAAAGTAGAGATGAGACACAGCACGCCAATGATAGCGGCAAAAAGCCATGTGCCTTTTTCTAATACGTCGGTGGTTTGTTTTACACCCATGAATTGGTTGCTGAAGCCTGCAATATTTCCCGCGAGGCCACCACCTTTTGGATTTTGCACGAGCACGATAAAACCAAGCACAAACGAGGCAATGATTATCACCACAAATAAAATAACCATATCAACTGTTTTTTAGTTGTTCAACAAGGGATGCAAAATAAGCGGATTTGTCGGGATTGAGCAAACTTAATTTGTTATAAGTTTCAATTGCCTTTTCCTTATTTCCCTGCTTCAGCCAAACCTCAGCCATGGTTTCAGTCACTACCTCTCCCTCAGTAATGGAGTGATCCGCCAATTGCTGTACTTTTTCTTCGGATGACGCGTCGGTAATTTTGGTGATCTCGGATTGCGGTAGCCTCTTCATAGTTTTGAGCCATTCAGTAAAACTTTTTAATTGCTTGGCGAAACGATCATCAGGTTTCTCTTCGGGAACAAATTTGACGCCCTGGGAAGCGAAATAATCTACAGTATGATATGGCTGAAACGTAAGTTGAGTTTCTGCAGGTTCTTCCTTTAAATCGGGTAAAGGCGGGAGTGGAATGGCCGTTTCACTGATCTCTTCTGGTTCTCGATAAGTTTCGGCTTTTGATTCTTCAAACGTCTCTTCCTTGAATGTATCTACGGGCTCATGCTGTTCCAGATCGGTGGCAGGTTCCTCATAAGCGTCTGAAGTTTCATGTGCAGGCTCGCTGATCTCCTCCCTACCAGACTCAACTACGGATGCCTCGGGCTCGTGAAACTGTTCCTCAGCTTTTGTTTCTGAGCTTTCCGGTTCTCCTTCGGTTGTAGTTTCCTCAACCGTCGCAGGATTTTCCTCAAATGATTCGCGGAGTTCCTCTTGAATGGGCTCAGCTATTTCGGCTTCCGATTTTATGAATGACTCTTCAACTTTTATTTCTGTTGGTTCTTCAACAATAGGCGCTACCCCGTCCACAGTATCGTTTTCAATCACTGGCTCAACAGATTCTTGCTGTTTATAACCGTTCAACAGGTAGTCTAGCCAGAGAGGATTGCTGAAGTGCAAGGAAAGTTTTTGCAATTGTTCCTTATATAAATTTTCATCCGCCAATTTCAATTTTTCGGCCAGTAGAAATTGAACGGGAGTAAAATAAGGATATTGTCGGGCTAAAGATTGTAATTCTTCAACACTGCAATCATGCAATGAATCTTTTTGAAATATTGATCTTACCAGCGTTTGAATAGTATCCATGCCGTAAAATACAATTACCAATCTGAAAAAATACGATTGAATATCTCATCCGTCATGTCGCGGATGATTCTGTCGTTCAATTGCGCTTCGGCAGCTTGTAAAGTTAATGTGGCAGAAAAATCAAAAGAGTGGCTAATGTCGAATTCTTTTTGGTCATTGCCCTTCCTTTTGAACAGTGTTATATGAACCGCAACATTCAGCCTGTTCAGCGATGATTGTTGCTGAGAAATACCTGAAGTGCTGACAGAGTAATCATTCACGTAGCCGCTGATCTCCCAGTCGGCATTGTCGGCATTAGTTTGAGTAAGCCGTGTCTGACCAACGATCTTTTGCCGCAATTTGTCTGTAAGACTAGGGCTCAGCTGCGGATTTACATACCTGGCCTTGTTTTCAATAAAATTTACTTTTACGGTTTTTATAGTATCGGGAATGGATACATCCCTCAGGCTATACGACACATGACATTGACTATTCAAAAAAAGTAGAAGACAGAGTGAGCCACTCAGGCAAAGAAGGAAAAATATTTTCTTATTGATGGGCATTTCTGAAATTCAATGGGCAGTCATCAATGGGCAATGGGCAATAGTTATAAGCTTTACTCACAACTGGCCATTCACCATGCCGACGCTGTCGGTCGGCATCTCCGACGGAGTCTGACACTCGTCAGAGTCGTCAGACCCGACCAGCTTCGCTGCGTCGGGACCTCACATCTCACTCCTCAATATCATACTCCTTTAGCTTCCTGTATAAGGTCCTTTCACTTATTCCCAGGTCAAGAGCCGCATCCTTTCTTTTGCCTCTATGTTTTTTCAGCGCTTTTATGATCAGTTCTTTTTCCTTGTCCATGATATTAAGGCTTTCTTCCACTTCCACGTGTTCATGAATATCATTTTGAGGTATAAGCACTGCCTGCGCCTGTTGTTTTACAGGTTGGGTCATCGGTTGCATCAATTCCTGCGGCTTAAATTCTTTCAATTGATTGACGAGATTCTGATTTTGCGCCACCAGATTTGGGTTCTGCAAAATTTCCACGAACATTCTCTTAAGCTCGGTTACATCTTTTTTCAGATCAAAGAAAAGTTTGTAAAGAATGTCGCGTTCACTGGTAAACTCGGGTGTACCCTGACCATTCGTATGAGCAAGCACGGGCAAGCGACTCATAGGGTGCTCCGGTAAAAATTTTGCAAGCTCCCTGGCGCCTATCTGTTTATCCTGTGAAAGAACTGAGATCTGCTCCGCAATATTCTTCAATTCCCGAACATTGCCGGGCCAGCTATAATTTATTAACAGGTTTTTAGCTTCGTCGTCCAATTGCACTGGCGCCGTTTTGTACTTCTCGGCAAAATCGACAGCAAATTTTCTGAACAGTAAAATAATATCCTCTTTGCGAGCGTGTAAAGCCGGTACGCGAATGGGCACTGTGTTCAGTCGGTAATAGAGGTCTTGCCTGAACTTTAAGTTATGCACTGACTCAAGAAGATCTTTGTTAGAAGCCGCAATCACTCTCACATCTGTCTTCTGAACCTTTGAGGATCCGACGCGAATAAATTCACCCGTTTCCAGAACACGCAGCAGACGTGCCTGTGTACCCAACGGCATCTCCCCGATCTCGTCAAGAAAGATAGTTCCGCCATTCACCGTTTCAAAATATCCCTTGCGGCTGTCCACGGCTCCCGTGAATGATCCTTTCTCATGACCGAACAATTCCGAGTCAATTGTTCCCTCAGGAATAGCGCCACAGTTGACCGCAATGAATGGATTATGCTTTCTGGCAGAAAGCGAATGTATGATCAGTGAAAATGCTTCTTTGCCGACACCGCTTTCACCAAAAATCAAAACGGTAAGATCCGTGTTGGCTACCTGCGCAGCGACTTGTAGCGCGTAATCTAATTCCGGTGCGTTCCCAATTATTCCAAACCTGTTTTTTATGCTTTGAATATCCGCCATTTTATTCTTCTTTATGTTCTATTACTCCCAATAACGTTGCCTGCGTGCAATCGCTCACCTTTACGTGCACATAATCCCCTTTTTTCAAATTGTAACCGTTTTTTGGAAAAACGATCACTTTGTTTTGTGTGTTCCTGCCCATCCAATCTGCTGGGCTCCTTTTACTATCGCCTTCTATCAATACCTTAAAGGTGGTTCCAACATCTTTTTTGTTGCTCTCCAATGAAAGACGATTCTGAAGCCCAACTATTTCAGTCAGTCTTCTTTTTTTTGTTTCCGCCGGTACATCATCACTGTATCGTCTTTGAGCAAGAGTCCCCGGCCTTTCACTATAAATAAACATGTAGCTCATGTCGTAGCGGCTCGATCCCATTATGTCCAAAGTGAACTGGTGATCTTCTTCTGTTTCTGTGCAAAAGCCAGCGATAACATCAGAACTTATTCCGCAATCGGGTATGACCTCGCGAATACGATTCACTTTGGCCATATACCACTCTCGTGTGTAGGTCCGGTTCATCAATTGCAAAATCCTTGTTGAGCCACTTTGTACGGGCAGATGAATATACCTGCAAATATTCTCATGCTGCTTCATGGTATGCAAAACATCATCCGTAATATCTTTTGGATGCGAAGTAGAAAAACGAATGCGGAGCAATGGAGAAATTTGCGCCACCATCTCAAGCAGCCCGGCAAAGGTTACACCCCCCATCCGGCTTCCCCCAACGGGGGAAGAGTCAGCGCTCCAATCCCCGCTTGTTGAGATTTTTTCATTTTTATTAATGGACTCGATAAGCAAGGATTGTGTACCGGGCTTTCCTCCGTTGGGGGAAATGAAGGAGGCTTGCCAATAGTAACTGTCTACATTTTGTCCTAAAAGAGTGACTTCTCTGTACCCGTTTTCAAAAAGCTGGCGACATTCATTTACTATCGACACAGCATCGCGACTTCTTTCTCTACCTCTTGTAAAAGGAACCACGCAAAACGAACACATGTTGTTACATCCTCTCATAATGCTGACGAAGGCAGTTACTCCATTGCTATCCAACCTTACGGGAGAGATATCAGCGTAAGTTTCATCACGACTTAATAAAACATTTACCGCTCTCTGACCAGTCTCGGCTTCTTCCACCAGGGCCGGTAAAGAACGATAGGCATCCGGACCCACCACGATGTCAACCAGCTGCTCCTCTTCCAGGAATTTTGATTTCAACCTTTCAGCCATGCATCCCAATACACCGACGAGCATGCCTGGTTTATTTTGTTTGAGTTTCTTAAACTCGGTCAACCTTTTTCGAACTGTTTGCTCTGCCTTTTCACGAATGGAGCACGTGTTGATGAGAACCAGGTCGGCCTCCTCATAATTGGGTGTGGCGCCAAATCCCTGGCCATTGAGGATAGAGGCTACGATCTCGCTGTCCGAAAAATTCATCTGGCAGCCATAGCTTTCGATATAAAATCTTTTTCGACATTGATTGGGTTCATGAGCAAAAGGAACAAAGGCTTCCCCCTGCCGGCTTTCATCATGAACTTTATTTGATAAAAAATCAAGCATTAAACTTGTCTTCAATTAGTGGAGGGCAAAGATAAACAAAAGCCCTTAGTCGGATGGAACAAAAGGCCGATGAAAAGATCAACAATGACTATAAATGAATATAGGCTATGGTCAAAAACACGGCAGCAAAAAGTTGTAAAACATCTCTCACCGTTGTCCATCGCAGCCAAACGCGAACACGTCTGAGCAATTCAGGGGTCTGTGCTGCGTCCACCGGAATTTTAGTAAAAGCGATTACTTCTTTTACAAAATATAAACCACTTAAGAGCCCAGTCAGTCCAAAGCAAACCAGGGCGCCAATTATATGAACACGTGTGCCGGCATATTGCCAGTTTAAGATGAGAGCTATGCACGCGGAGATGACAAAGAGAATCGAAAGGGGTATCCAAAAAGTTTTTGCCTGTTTACTTTGCTTTCTTATCAACTCAAAACTTGCAGGCGGACTGGCAAACCATTTGGGCATTTCAAAAATGCGCTGGTAGGCGCCGACCAGCACTGCGATCCAGATCAATATTACCGCGATTAATAGGATCGTTCCGTTCATTTGACCCAATCTACTTTAAAGTTCAACATTGATATTAAAGATAAAGAACTTATCCACTCGACAATTGAATGTTCGCCTCATGAAACAATGTTCTGTTAAAACTATGCAATACATTTTCATTTGCCGCCATGTATCAATGCATTTCTATCTGATAAATACGAGAAGGAGCAATAACAAATAATTGCCGAGTTCGCTCGAAGACAGAACAACCAACTATAGTTTCAATTAATAACTTATGATCTTGTTA
>VBAQ01000176.1 GCA_005883765.1 Bacteroidota bacterium | reverse complement strand
ATTTTCGCAGTGCTGCTTACATTACCGATGATAGTTCCATCGATTCTGAGGTCGCTGTTGCTACTGATGTCCCCTCTAAGTGTGGTACCGGCGCTGATCAGTGTAGCGCCATTGCTACCGTTGGTTTTTTCATTACTCATGGTACTAGAAGATTTGTTTTTAAACATAGGTATTTATTAAAGTCTTTCATTTAGGATTCGGTTTGATCGTTGCCTCTCAGTTACTGGTCGTTCGTTTAATACCCAGCAGGCCTGAACTTTCTAATCATTCGAATATTCGTCTTTGGGTAAGCTGATCTTTGTGGTGTCCAAGCTGACCGATACATCGCCTTTCAAAACTTTCTTCAATCCGTCTATATAACGCGCCTGGTAATTTACTTGTTGTTCAAGAGAGTCTGTTCTATACTTTAATTGCCTGTATTCTCTTCCAATTTTCAAGTCGTCATATCCTGGTATATAGTATTTCAAGGGTGTAAAGACTATGAGGGCAACGGTTAGGCCAACCAGAATGACAAAAATGGCACTTAACAGCACATACACGCTTAGCCTGGATAGCTTAAAGGTCACTACCTCTTCGTACGTGTCATCATTCATCACCACCAGCCTGTAGCGATTGCGCAATCGCTTAAAGGTGCTGCTCGTATCAAATTTTACCATAAACTAAGTATAAGAGCTAAAGATAACGAAAGAGAAACCAAAGTTCGTCGTGGTGCTCAGTAGGCCTATCAATAATTCATTGTGAGATTGACTTAACTTGACGTGCGCAATTGCCAGGCATTAGGAATTCAATTCTTACAAGATATATTTTGTAATTCTATTATGCAAGTGTTTGCAAAGGATTTTCTATTGGTCAGTTCTTTTCAGCAATCACACCAATCTTTTAACTAAGGGCCTGTCGAGGGTTTAGTATCCATTGCCTTGCCATCATCCGCTGTTCAACTCCAGAGATAGACTGCCGTAAGGTCTTTCACTCGGTTTTAAGAATACTCATTAGCTGATGATTTAAGTAAAGCTTTTCCTTTCCCACAATTTCGCCCCTTAAAAACCCTTTAATTTCCAATTCCCTCAGATAATTACCAGATGTTTTGATATTGCCAATACCTGCTTTTGCCAAAACGCTTCTCTTTGTATAAGGCAGTTGGAATAATAGCTCCATTAAATCTTTTGAATAGATTTTGGGTAATTTTTTTTGGACCTGTCTCCCCATTTCATACATCAGCTGCTCAATTTTGCTGATTCTTTTGGTGCCATGTTGAGCAGTTTCTTCAATCATGTCAAGCATATAAATTACCCAAGTTTCCCAATCATTTTTTTCTGTAACTCTCGTTAAATTTTTGTAATAGTCATTTCTGTTTTTTAGGATATAGCGGCTTAAATACAATGCAGGGAGATCCATCAGATTAGATAGTTTCAAATAGAGCAACAAAACTATTCTGCCCGTTCTGCCATTTCCATCAAAGAATGGATGTATCGCTTCAAACTGGTAATGAATAAGAGCCATTTTTATCAAGTGGTCAATTTCATCATTAGTATTAATAAATTGTTCCAATGACCTTAATTTGTTTCGAATTATTTCTTCCCCCTCGGGAGGCGTGTATACTATTTGCTTCGTTGCCGGGTTTTTCAGATGTGTTCCCGGAACGTTCCTGATGCCAGACCTGTTTTCTGTAATTGTTTGCATGATTGAAATAAAAAGATTTGTCGTAAGGACTGGTCTTTTCTCTAAGTGTCTTACGCCAAACCACAGGGCATCCTTGTAGTGAATCACTTCCTTTGTTGCCGGATCTTCAATCTTTTTATCTGCAATAGTTGCTTTGAAAAGTTTATCCTGTGTTGTAACTATGTTTTCAATGGCAGAACTTGCCTGTGCCTCTTGTAGGTGAATAGTATCAATAAACAAAAAAGGATTTGGAAGACTTCTTATGGCTCCTTTCAATTCAGAAAGAGACCTACTTGCCGGTATTAATTTCTTTAGAATTGATTTCGTTTCAATGTCGGCCTTGGGCGGCAGATCGGGCAGATGATTGTATGGCCTCAACGCATTGTATTTCATAATTGCGAAAATTAAATGCAGGTAAATTTTACCCTCTTTTTTATAACGAGGGTAAAAATATGAAAAATTTGCCCACGTCCATAATCCAAGGGCAAACGTCGCCCGTATTGTCATTGACACATAGACTTATTGAACAAATATGGGGCAGCAGGGAGTTTCCAAAAGTTGGCTGCATAAAAAAGCTACCTCTATCAGAAGTAGCTCAACAATTTCGTCCCGATAGTCATCGGGATCGAATTTCCGTTAGGCATATTCTTCCTTCTGCGTCTTACTGTATTCATCGATCAGTTTACGCTGCAACTCAAAAGGCACCGGAGAGTATTCATGAAACCGGCTTTTGAATTTTGCACGTCCCTGGGTAATGGAACGAAGCGAAGAAGAATAACCATCCATTTCTGCCAATGGTACTTTAGCAATTACTTTCTGAAAATGCCCTTCGCTGTCGATGCCTTCCACAATGGCGCGGCGGCTTTGAAGATCTCCCATTACCGAGCCGGTAAGATCGTCGGGGCAAAGAACCTCGACTGTATAGATGGGCTCCAGTATTTGCGGATCGGCCTGCTGGAATGCCTGCCGAAACGCCTGTAAGCCGGCTATTTTAAACGATATATCATTGCTGTCGACCGGATGCATTTTTCCGTCGTATACACAAACCCGAATGTCGCGGGCATAAGACCCCGTAAGTGGTCCGTTCTGCATTTTTTCCATCACCCCTTTTAATATTGACGGAAGAAACCTTGCATCGATTGCGCCACCTACAATGCAATTGTAGAATACGAGTTTGCCGCCCCAATCTAATTCGTAAGTGTCCCTACCTCTCACAGTAAAGTCTTTCGGTTCGGGCATGCCTTCATACCACGGCTCAATTCTCATGTATACCTCTCCAAATTGTCCCGCACCTCCACTCTGTTTCTTGTGACGATAATTCGCATCGGCCATCTTACGAATCGTTTCACGATAAGGAATGCGCGGCTTAGTGAATTTTACTTCTAGCTTGTGGATATGCTCGATCTTCCATTTGGCAACGGCCAGGTGCATATCCCCCTGGCAATGGATAAGTGTCTGTTTTAATTCAGATGAAACCTCGACGAGAAGCGTGGGATCCTCTTCACGCAGTTGATGAAGCGCCTGTGAAAGCTTTTCCTCCTCTCCTTTTTTCGTTGGCTCAATCGCCACTGAAACGTTTGGAGGAGGAAATTCGATCGCGTTCAGCTCATAATTCCTGCCTCTCGCATGAAGAGTATTGTTGACATGAGTATTTTTTAGCTTGAGCGTGGCACCAATGTCACCCGCTACTAATTCATTAGTGATTGTTCTTTTGTTGCCTTCTACTAAAAACAGTTGGTTCATTTTCTCTGTAACACCTGTGCTTTCATTTTCCAGTTCCATACCGCTTTTCACCGTGCCCGAGTACACTTTAAAAAATGATAGCTCCCCTACGTGCGGTTCATTTACGGTTTTGTAAATAAAAATACAGGCGGGCCCATTGGCATCACACGGAAGCTCGTCACCACGTTTTGTTTTTTGAGGAGGCATTTCGTTGGCACTCGGGCAAACGTTGTCAATGAATCCCATTAACCTTCCGCTACCCATATTTCGCACGCCCGACAAACAAAAGAGTGGAAACAGATCATGGTTGATCATAGCCTTTTTAATCCCCTCTTTCATTTCATCTTCGTCAAGCTCACCCTTATCAAAGTATTTTTCCATCAGGCTCTCATCATTGCTTGCAACCGCTTCTACTAATTCTTTATGCAGAACTTCAGCCCTTGCCTTTTCATCATCAGGGATCGGCAGTTTTTCACCACCATTGTAATTGAACTTATACAGGGTCATGCGCAATACGTCAATGATCTCATGAAAACCCGCGCCCTGTTGCCTGGGATATTGCACCACCACCACCTTGCTTCCAAAATGTGATTTTGCCTCGGCGACTGTGGTGTCAAAATCAGCCTGGTCGTCATCCAGTTTGTTAACGGCAAAGATCATCGGTGTTTTAAATTTCTCGGTGTATTCCCAAATGATGTCCGTTCCCACTTCTACACCAGTAGTTGCGTTTAGCAGCATCACGCCGGTATCTGCCACGCGGAGGGCCGAGATAACTTCACCAACGAAATCATCATACCCGGGTGTGTCCACAATATTTATTTTATAACCGCGCCATTTTGCATGGAGGAGCTTGCTAAAAATGGAATTACCACGATCTTGTTCCAGTTCGTGGTAATCCCCGGTAGTGTTTCGCTCGGCTATGCTGCCGCGGCGACTTATTATGCCGGCTTCAAAAAGCATGCATTCCGCTAAGGTTGTCTTACCCGAGCCAGCGTGGCCCAGCAAGACAATATTTTTTACATGTGAGGTATCAAAATCAGCCATGGCAAGAAAATTTATAGATGAAAAATCTTTTTTTTATGCCGATGCTTTCGGTCGGCATCCCGACATTTATCGTCGGAACAAAATTTCAGAGGAATAAACTTTATTGTTATGAACCCGACATAAACTGATTCATATCATGATGATGTCAACGTTTAAAGTTCATCGACTCTGAACTCATTACTGCGCTCGTTCCAAAAAATTTTTGAATTCTTCTCTTAGGTCCAGCAGCCTGTGCTCAAGGCTTTGATACTGGTCATATAGGTTTTCATGGTCAGCAAGCGTTTCGTCATTCAGTTGTCCGTTGTGGACCCCCGTTTCGTAGTTGACTTTGCGATCATGATTTTTGATGGATTGCTTAAGATCGTGAATGTTGATGAGCTGAATGTGAAATTGGTTGTGGTAATGTTCTACTTCCGTTAATTCATCTTTCGAGAGTGGGCGTCCCGCCAATTGCTGGAGTTTTTGCTTGCATTGGGTAAATTCATCACGAAATGCACGCAATGCATCTCTCCAGGTGTTACACTCTCTGGAAAGCTGCGAGATGTCTGCCTGAACCATGGGATTTTAAATTTAATAGTGAAGAAATTGTTTTGCTTTTCCCTGGGGGTCGGTTGGTGACCTCAAAGCGGACTTTGAGGCATTTGTAAATTACCAAAGATTTCTCAAAAAAAATACAAGTTTTTTGCACTTTAAACAGTTTTTTAGGGAATATCGTGGTGTTCGCTGGCTATATGTCGATCAAACACATTTCACTCATAGCGGATAGAGGTGAGATCACTAATAACAAGGTATGCTCTTACTTTTGCGTAATGAAAATTCTCAGTGCCGCGCAAATTCGGGAATGGGACCAGTACACTATTCACCATGAACCGGTCTCTTCGATTGAGTTGATGGAAAGAGCGGCTGGCCACTGTGTGGATTGGCTCGAAGAAAATAATTTTCTCCAATATCCATTTGCCGTTTTTTGCGGTAAGGGAAACAATGGCGGTGATGGATTGGCGATTGCGAGAATGCTTCTTCAGAAACAATGCGTTGTTTCCGTCCATATCCTTGAATTTGGACACTTGGGTACAGACGATTTCCAAATCAATCTGAAAAGATTACACCAGTTCAAATCAGCCAGCATACAGTTTATTCAATCGGAGGAAAATTTTCATGAGCTCAACAAAAATGAAATTGTCATAGATGCTTTGTTTGGATCGGGTCTTAATCGCCCTTTAGATGGCATAACTGCAAAGATTGTTGAGCACCTTAATAATTCCGGCTGCGAGATTGTCGCTATCGATGTGCCAAGCGGCTTACCGGTGGACCACTCACTGAAAGGGGATGCGATCATCAAAGCCGATCACACATTGACGTTTCAAATTTCAAGACTGTCTTTTTTGCTCCAGGAAAATGCATCATTTGTTGGTGAAGTTCACATACTGGATATCGGGCTTCATCCGGATTTTTATGAGACGGTGGAAACAAATTTTGAATTGATCGATGAGGACATTGTTTCAGCTATTTACAAGCCTCGAAACCGCTTCGCTCATAAGGGAAAATTTGGACATGCTTTATTAGTAAGCGGAAGTTATGGTAAAATGGGAGCTGCCATACTATGTGGAAAAGCTTGTCTAAGAACAGGAGCCGGACTAACCAGCTGCCACATTCCCGGGTGTGGATATGAGATGATGCAAACCGTAGTCCCCGAGGCGATGGTTATGACTGATTTCAATTCATCTATTATCACAAAAATTGAAGAAGATGTTTCAAAGTTCAGTTGCATCGGAATTGGCCCCGGCATCGGAACCGCCTCTGAAACAAAAAAATTACTTTATGAAATTTTTGATGCTTATCGACAACCTGTGGTGCTTGACGCAGATGCCTTGAACATTATTTCAATAGACAACAAATTACTTAATAAAATTCCCTCACATTCAATTTTAACCCCACATCCAAAAGAGTTTGAAAGAATATTTGGAAAATCGTCAAATGACTTTGAACGCTTGCAACTCGCTCAGCAAAAAGCAAAAGAGTTAGAAGTTATAATTGTTTTAAAGGGCCATCATACGCTTATCGCAACACCGGGAGGAAAGACCTATTTCAATAATACAGGCAATGCAGGCATGGCCAAAGGTGGAAGCGGAGATGTGCTCACCGGCATTATTACAGCGCTTGTTTGCCAGCACTATGACCCAATTCAAGCGGCGATCCTTGGAGTTTACCTTCATGGCCTCGCCGGTGATCTTGCTGCTGAGAAGGTTTCCCTGGAGGCAATGATCGCAAGCGATGTTATTGATAATTTAGGCGAAGCATTTTTATTCATGTCTAATCTCGCATCAGAAAAAATTAATCGCTAATGCCTGTTTCCGAGCTTAAAACCTTTTTTGCGACAGACCGAAAAGCCTGGCGGAAGTGGCTTGAAAAAAATCATGCAAATTCTCCCGGCGTTTGGCTCATTTATTATAAAAAAACGAGCGGAAAAAAACGATTAGAATATAATGACGCGGTGGAGGAAGCTTTGTGCTTTGGGTGGATCGACAGTACAATAAGACCGATTGACGACGAGAGATACATGCAGCGGTTTAGCCAACGTAAATCAAAAAGCGGATGGAGTGCGCTAAATAAGCGCCGTATCGAAAAAATGATAGAGCAGAACTTAATGACAAAGTCGGGACTTGAAAAAATCGAAGATGCAAAAAAAAGCGGCGCCTGGGCAGGCCTCGACCAAATCGAGGCACTTAAACTTCCGGAAGACTTTGAAAAGGCTTTATCAAGAAACAAAAGGGCGAGCGTAAATTTTGAGAATTTTCCTCAGTTTGCTAAAAAACAGTTTTTGTATCACATCAATTCAGCCAAACGCCCCGAGACACGGAAACAAAGGATCAGGTTGTTAATAAAAATGGCAGCGTTGAATAAAAAACCGACGATGTAAGGATTTAAAGTAAAAAAGCCGATCTGAATTGAGAGAAGGGCATACAAGAGTGCTCCGAAGGAGTCTCAGCGGGACGACGCAACGGGAGTCAAATAGTAGTCCGAAGCTGACCACTTCGAACAGGTCGATCTTTGACAATTTCGACTAACCGTTCAAGTTTTGCGCATTTCGTGGAATGTGGCTTACAATTCTACGGTGACATTATTTGTTGCTCCGAGACTTTCCAAAGTGGTTTGAACATCTTTTACCATTACATCTGGTCCGCAGATGTAAAACTGCTGGTTGAAATCAGTGATCTTTTGTTTGAGGTATTCTTCGTCGATCCTATGATGGTCATAGCCGGGCACTTCTTCCTGCGTAATAGTATTGATAAAATTGTCGCCGAGCATAGCGGTAAATTCGTCCTTCAAAATAATATCGCGGTGCGTTTTGTTGGAAAATATGAGTTTATTGTTGCCCAGCTTTTTATCCTTTTGCAGTTGCCGAAAAATGGCAATGAACGGCGTAACACCTGCACCCCCGGCAATGAAAGTTCCTTCATCGGTGTAGTGAATAGCGCCCCATACATCATGGAGGAGTAATTCATCGCCAGCTCTTAGTTGCCCGAGTTGATTGGTCACGCCATCGTGATCCGAATAAATCTTGATGGTAAATTCAAGAAAATCCCATTCGTTCAAACTCGTAAAGGTAAACGGCCGTCGTTCATTTTTCCATTCAGGCTTATTAATAACTACCTCCGTGGCCTGGCCCGGTATGAATTGATACCCTGAGGGCTTTTCTACCCTGAAGTGTTTTACATTATGGGTGACAGGCTCAGTCGAAAGTATTTTTACAACATGTTCTTCCATAGCAAAAGTTTTGATTATTGAGAACAACCTAATCAGATAATTGTTCAAAATCTACCATTCATAAAATTAGTTTGCCGGGAAGATTTTAATGACGTAACTTTTAGCTACAAAATTCCACGGTATGAAAAGGATAGTGTTTGTACTCATTTTACTTGCTTGCATTGCTGCAGTTGCTTATGCCAGTCTGCGCACCAATAAGCAGAAGCCAGCGATCAAGACCGAAAAGAAAGAAATTAAGAAAAAGCACGAATGCAGCCATACCTGCATGTTCTCTTAAAGAACTAAAGCCCCACTCCAGGGGCTTTTTTATTTACCAGCTTCCTATCTTCGATTGCATGAAGTAAAGCGGCGTTCCATCCGGATCATGAAAGCTCAAGATATCGCCAGCCTTATCATCAGACAAATCAAACGGCACATGTAATTCATTCAGTCTTTTTTTTACCTCCTCTAATTTTTCAACTCCAAAGCCAATGGAAATATTTGCATTGCCATTGCCAGTTTTGTTCGAAGGGTGCGAGCCTATTACCACTCCCGGCGCCACAACCTGAGCATAATGGTTATCCCACCGTTGTTTAAGCTCAAGTCCGATCGCCTTATAAAACTCTATCGCCCTATCCATGATCATGATGGTAACGTTGGATGTTGTGATACTGTACATGATTTTTTTAATTAAAGTTACAGCAAGTTAATACAGTAAAATTCTTTGTCCTTACATTTGCTGTTCGCAAAAAAATGACTCTGTAGCTCAGTTGGTAGAGCAGCTGACTCTTAATCAGCGGGTCTAGGGTTCGAGTCCCTACAGGGTCACAAATTTTCGTGATGGAATTCTAGTATTAACTGCAAGGATCAAGGGTAGTATCGTCGCCGCCTCTCAAATAGAATTTCGAAGTTTCAACGTAAAAGGCACTTCCAACTTATTTTTCTCATTATTCAAACCCATTTGCGCCGCCATCTCCCCCATTTTTTTGAAATCTGTTGATATAGTCGTAATGCCACTGAGTATAAAGCGTTTCCATGGCGTTTCGTTGTAAGAAATAATACCGATGTTTTTTCCCACCGCTAAATGAGTAGCTTCTATTTTTTCAAGTAACACAACCAAATCATCTTCCATCAGATTGATGTACACCTCACCTTCCTTGATGTCTTCTGCTCTTATATTGTGTACCACCTTATG